>CAZULX010000623.1:0-5029 GCA_964621335.1 uncultured Streptomycetaceae bacterium | reverse complement strand
GTGGTGTTCGCGACGCTGATCGCCGTGCCCCTCGCGTATTTCACGGCGCGCTTCCAGTTTCGCGGCGCTCTGCTCATCCAGACCCTGGGCATACTCCCGCTCATCATGCCGCCTTTCGTTGGCGCGGTCGCGATGCAGCTCCTCTTCGGACGCAGCGGCTCGGTGAACCTAATCCTGAACGATGCGTTCGGCGTCTCCATCCCCATCATGGACGGGCTGAACGGCGTCATTTTCGTCGAGGCCCTGCACTACTTTCCGTTCATCCTCATGAACCTCGTCGTCGCGCTCTCGAACGTCGACAGCGCGATGGAAGAGTCGGCGCAAAACCTCGGCGCGAGCGGCTTTCGATTGTTCCGCCGTATCGTCTTTCCCCTGGCGATGCCGGGCTACGTCGCCGGCGCCTCGCTCGTCTTCGTGAAAGTCTTCGACGACCTCGGCACGCCGCTCGTGCTGAACGTGACCAACATGCTCGCGCCCCAGGCGTATCTGCGCATCACGTCGGTAGGCATCGAGGACCCCATCGGTTACGTGATCAGCGTGCTGATGATCGCTTTCTCGCTCTTCGCCCTGTGGGCTTCGGCGCTTGCGTTGAGGGGCCGCGATTACGCGACGCTGCAACGCGGCGGGTCGAGCATGGCGCGGCGAAAATTGAGCCCGTGGCAGGCCGTGGCGGCGTATGGCTGGATCGGTCTCGTGCTGCTCCTCGTGCTCTCGCCGCACATCGGCATCCTGCTGCTTTCCTTCGGCAGCGTCTGGAGCTTCAGCGTGCTGCCCGATGCCTATACCCTCGAGCACTACGCGACGGTGGTGCAGGACTCGCCGATGATGATCTGGAACACGTTGCTCTACTGCGGCCTGGCGGCGCTGATAGACGTCATCCTCGCCACGGCGATCGCCTACCTCATCCTGCGCACGCGGCTGCCTTTCCGGCATTCGCTCGATTTCATGGCGAGTGCCGCGCTGGCGATACCGGGCGTCGTGCTCGCGATCGGTTATCTGCGCACCTTCCGCGGGCTCGAGATGCCCTTCACGGACGATCTCATCACCTCCTCGTGGATTCTGCTCGTGATCGCCTATGCGGTGCGCCGGCTTCCCTACGCGCTGCGCGCGTGCATGGCGGTGCTGCAGCAGCTGCACGTGTCGCTCGAGGAAGCGGCGGAGAACCTCGGCGCGACCAAGCAGCGCACGGTGAGGCGCATCGTCGTTCCGCTGATGGCGGGCGGCATACTGGCGGGCTTCGTCACGAGCTTCATGACCGCGGCGGTCGAGCTTTCCGCCACGATCATGCTCACCACCGCCCAGACCGATGCGCCGATGTCGTACGGCATCTATCTCTACATGCAGTCCGCCGCGGGCCGCGGCCCGGGCGCCGCGCTCGGCGTGCTGGCGGTGCTGATCGTGGCGCTGGGCACGTACTTGTCGCACCACTTCCTGCGCAGCCGCGCGGCGGACCTCGACAGACAACTCTGATATGCAAAACAAAGTAAGAGTCGAAGCGCAGAACATCGCGATGAGCTACGGCAGGAACGTCGTGCTGCGAGACATCAATCTCGTCATCGAGCCCGGCGAGTTCTTCGCGCTGCTGGGGCCCTCCGGCTCGGGAAAATCCACCCTGCTGCGTCTCATCGCCGGCTTCAATCCCGCGCAGTCCGGGCGACTGCTGATCGACGGCGTCGACGTATCCGCGATACCGCCGTGGTCGCGCAACGTCGGCATGGTTTTCCAGAACTACGCGCTGTGGCCGCACATGACGGTGCGCCAGAACGTCGCTTTCGGGCTCGAGGAGCGCAGGCTCGCGAAGAGCGTGATCGCCGACAAGGTGCGCGCCGCGCTCGCGCTCGTGAATCTGTCGGAGTACGGCGAGCGGCGCCCGAGCCAGCTCTCCGGCGGGCAGCAGCAGCGCGTCGCGCTCGCGCGCACCATCGCGATCGAGCCGAAAGTGCTGCTGCTCGACGAGCCGCTGTCGAACCTCGATGCGAAGCTCCGCGTGCAGATGCGAAACGAGCTTCGGTCGCTGCAGCGCAAGCTCGGCATCACCACGATTTTCGTGACGCACGACCAGGAGGAGGCGCTCACGACCGCGGACCGCATCGCCGTCATGGACGAAGGCGTGATCCAGCAGATCGGCACGCCGATGGACCTCTTTGACAATCCAGTGAACCGATTCGTCGCGAATTTCGTCGGCAGCATCAACCTGCTCACCGGGCGCCTGGAGCGCGTAGCCGGAGGCGCCGCGATGTTCGATTCACCCGTGCTGGGACGGATCGCCCTCGCACACGCGCCCGATATCGAAGGCGAAGCGGACATCGCGGTGCGCCCGCATTCGCTCCTCCTCGCGGCGGCGCCGGACGGCTCCAGCCACGTGTGGCTCGAAGGTACCGTCCTCGAGCGCGAGTTCCTGGGGGAATTCGTGCGCTACAGCGTGAACATACGCGGCGCGACGCTCACCGCCGATATGACGCACCACGTCGGCCATTCGGTCTTCGAAGCGGGCAAGCAGGTCTACGTCCGGGTCGACGCCGCTCAACTGCGCGTCCTGCCTCGCAGTGCGACGCAGACTGCGCCGTAAGCGAACAGAGGGAAACGTGGGTGTGAATCGTCAAGACTTTGTTTCGGCCGCGGGCGTCGGCAGAGCCGATCCGCCGCGCCTTCGGCGACCTTGCGATCGCTCCGCTACACTAATCCGAAGACAAGAAGTCAAAGGAAGGCCGCATGGCGGAAGAAGAGGTGGTGTGGACCGGGTCGCCCTCGCACTGGGTGAATGCACCGGTTTACTTCCTTTGTGCCCTCCTCTTCTGGCTCGTCGTTCCGGTTTTCGTCGCGCTCTGGAAATGGCTGGTCCTGCGCAACATCCGGTATGAGCTCACGACCGAGCGGCTCAGGATACGGCAGGGCGTGCTCAACAAGGAGCTCGACGAGCTCGAGCTCTACCGCGTGCGCGACTACCGGCTCGAGCAGCCTTTCTTCCTCAGGATATTCTCGCTCGGCAATATCACGCTGCGCAGCTCGGACACTTCGCACCCGGTCGTCGTGCTGCGCGCGATCCGCGACGGCGAAGCCGTGCGCGAGCGGATCCGCAGGCACGTCGAGGAATGCCGCGTGAAAAAGCGCGTGCTGCCGCTCGACATGGAACAGACGTGAGCGAAGCGCGGCCAGACCCGCGTAATCCGGGTCTCACCCCGGTTTCGGGCGTGCTCATCGTCGCGACGCTCGCGCTCGGGCTGGCGATCGACATGCACCTCGACCTGCCGGGACAGGTCGCGATCAGCGTCGTGGTGTGGCTGCTGCTCTTTCACGTAATGAGCGCGGTCGACCCGACGCAGCGCCGCGCGCTCGTCGCGTGCCTCGTGATCTCGACTGCGGGTGAGCTTTTTCTGTCGCTCGTCTGGGGGCTCTATACCTACAGGCTGAACAACGTCCCCTTCTTCGTGCCTCCGGGCCACGTGCTGCTCCTCATGCTCGGGCTCGAGCTCGCGAGCCGCATGACGAAGCGCGCAGCCAACGCGATACTCGCGGGCGCCACGCTATACGCGCTCTGCGCGGCGGCGGCCGGCATCGACACCCTGGCGCTGCCGCTCGTCGCGCTCCTCGTGACCGTCGCGCTGGTGATGCCGGCGCACCGTCCGCTCTACGCGAGCACGTTCGTCCTCGCGCTCGCGCTCGAGCTTTACGGGACCTGGCTCGGCAACTGGACGTGGGCGCGCGAGGTTCCGGTCATAGCGCTGGTGACGACGAACCCGCCGGGCCTCGCGAGCGCGTTCTATGCCGTGCTCGATGCGCTGGTCGCGTGCACCGCACTCCTCCTCGGCCGGCGCTACGCTGCGTCGGCGCTCGCCGCGGCCGTGGTCACGCCGCGCTGACCGCGGCGATGCACGGCGTCATCGTCGCGCTGCTCGCGCTCCTGACGCTCGGCGGTTGCGGGCGCCTCGACTTCCTCCGCGCGCCCGCTTCGGGACCGTGGTTCTCGACCCGGCTTTGCGGCGTGCAGCTCGACAACAAGGCCAGGCTCGCGAGGCTCCGGCTCGAGCTCGCCGTGGTGAGGCCCTTGCCGCGCGGCGCGCTCGTGGAGACCGAGTTCCGCAATCCCGTGGACCGCAGCGTGCTCGCAGCAATCCGCACGGCCACGGGTGACGTGCGCACCCTGGAGATCACCTCGCCGCCTTTCGACGGGGTGCAGGCCCGCAACTACGAGACGGTCACGCGCGTATACGCATCCGCCGACCGCAAGCAGGTGCTCGGTACGCATACCTACCTCTGCGAGTCGCTCATCGACCAGCGTGAGCTCGGGCCGCAGTTCCAATGAACGCCGCGGTGTGACAGTGCCGCCGCAATGTGCTAAATCAAGTGACACAAGGGAGGACCACATGACATCGAATAAATCCATATCGAAGATCGTCCTGCTGCTCGCCGGCCTGTGGGCGGGGGCGGCTTTCGCACAGGCGCCGTGCGCGCACCGCGGGGACCTCGACCAGCGCTACTGCGATGCGGACCGCGATCTCGTCGCGGACCTCCCGACCGATGCGAAAGCCCTGCAGAATCCGTCGACGCTGGTGTTCTCCTACACGCCGGTGGAAGACCCCGCCGTATACGAGAACGTCTTCGCCGACTTCATGACGCATCTTTCGAAGGTCACGGGGAAACGCATACGCTGGTTCCCCGCGGAATCCTACGCGGCCCAGGTCGAAGCGATGCGCTCGGGGCGCCTGCACATCGCAGGAGTCGCCAGCGGGCCGACCACTTTCGCCGTGAACCTCGCCGGCTTCGTCCCGGTCGTGGCGATGCAGCGCGCCAACGGCACCGTCGGCTACACCCTCCAGCTCATCACCCAGCGCGACAGCGCGATCAAGAGCGTCGCGGATCTCAAAGGCAAGCGCGTCGCGCACGTCGCGCCTTCGTCCAATTCCGGCGACCTCGCGCCGCGCGCGCTGTTCAAGGCGATGGGCGTCGAGCCCGGCAAGGACTATCAGGTGCTCTATTCGGGCAAGCACGACAACTCGATCATGGGCGTCGTCAACAAGGATTACGACGC
>CAZULX010000622.1:0-12115 GCA_964621335.1 uncultured Streptomycetaceae bacterium | reverse complement strand
ACCTACGAGCAGGATGTTGGATTTCGCGAGCTCGACGTCGTCATCCTTGGTGATCGTCTTCAGCCGTTTGTAATGGTTGTAGACGGCGACCGACAGAATCTTCTTGGCGGTATCCTGCCCGATCACGTACTGGTCGAGGATCGCGCGGATCTCGTGCGGCACGGGCAGGTCGGACTTGGCGCCCTTGGTGCCGTGCTCGCCCTGCGTCTCCTCGCGGATGATGTCGTTGCAAAGCTCGATGCACTCGTCGCAGATGAACACCGACGGGCCGGCGATCAGCTTGCGCACTTCGTGCTGGCTCTTTCCGCAGAAAGAGCAGTAAAGCAGTTTTTCGCCGCCCACTTTGTCTGACATGCCTGCTTTCCCCACGACGTTTCGTCCGTCCCTTTAGACCGCCGCCATTTCGGCCCGGCTCGTCAACACCTTGTCGACGATACCGTAGGTTACGGCCTGGGTCGCAGACTGAAAGTTATCACGATCCGTGTCTTTTTCAATCGTTTCGAGCTTCTGGCCGGTGTGCTTCGCCAGTATTTCGTTCAGCCGCCCTTTAAGGAAAAGAATTTCCTTGGCGTGGATCTCGATATCGGAGGCCTGCCCCTGGAAACCGCCCATCGGCTGGTGGATCATCACGCGCGAGTTGGGCAGCGTGAAGCGCTTGCCGTGCGTGCCTGCGGCGAGCAGCAAAGAGCCCATGCTCGCGGCCTGCCCTACGCACAGCGTGGACACGTCGGGCTTGACGAACTGCATCGTGTCGTAAATCGCCAGCCCGGCCGACACCGAGCCGCCGGGGGAATTGATGTAGAACGAAATGTCCTTGTCGGGGTTCTCGGACTCGAGAAAAAGCAGCTGTGCCACGATCAGGTTCGCGGTGATCTCGTTCACCGGACCGACGAGGAACACTACGCGCTCCTTCAAGAGCCGCGAATAGATGTCGTAGGCGCGCTCGCCGCGCCCGCTCTGCTCGATCACCATCGGGACGAGACCCAGACCCTGCGGTTCGTACCTGCCCTGCGACTCGGTCGTGGCTCCGTGCGCGATCGCCTGCGGCTCTAAATAGCGTCTCATAGCTTGTTTCCCATCAATTCGTCGAAAGCGATCGGTTTGTCTTCCACTTTTGCGGTCTTCAGCGCCCACTCGACGACGTTGTCTTCCAGCGCCAACGACTCGATTTCCCGCAAACGCTCGGGCTGCTGGTAATACCAGCGCACCACTTCCTGTGGGTGCTCGTACGACTGCGCCTGCTCTTCGACCGCCGCCCGCACCTGCTCGGGTTTCGCCTGGAGCTGATGCGCTCTCACGAGCTCCGCGAGGAGGAGGCCGAGGTTCACCCGGCGCTGCGCCTGCGCTTCGAAGAGCTCCGCAGGGAGGGGTGTGTCCGCCTTCACCGGTATGCCGCGCGCGTTGAAGTCCTGCCGCGTCAGCTCGCGCAGACGCTCGATCTCGTCCTGCACCAGCGCCTTGGGCACTTCGATTTTGGTCGTGTCGAGCAGCGCCTGCATCACCTGGTCTTTCACCGCGTTGCGCAGGCGCACTTTCACTTCGCGCTCGAGGTTGCCGCGGATCTCGCTGCGCATCCTGCCGAGGTCGCCGTCGGCGACGCCGAGGCCCTTCGCGAATTCCGCGTCGATCTCCGGCAGCTTGGGCGCGGCCACTTCCGACACGCTCACGTCGAACACAGCCGTCTTACCGGCCACGTCCTTGCCGTGGTAATCGTCGGGAAAGCGCAGCTCGAAAGTCTTGGCATCACCTTCTTTCATGCCCGTCAGCGCGGCTTCGAATTGGGGAAGAAGACGGCCTTCGCCCAGCACGATCTGCTGGTTCTCGGCCTTGCCGCCCGCGAACTCGGCGCCGTCGATCCGGCCCGTATAAGACATCGTGACGCGGTCGGCGTTCTCGGCCGGGCGCCCAGCGGTCTCGTAGGTAACGCGCTGCTTGCGCATGATCTCCAACGTGCGCTCGAGCTCGGGCTCACCGACTTCGAGATGGGAACGCGTGATGGTGGTGCCGGCGATATCGCCGAGCTGCACTTCGGGATAAACCTCGAAGGTGGCGCTGTACTGGAACTCGTCCGCGCCCGCCGGCGGGGGCGTGGCGTCGAATCTCGGGTAGCCGGCGACTTTGAGCTGCTGCTGGCGCACGGCTTCGCCGAAGCTTTTCTGGAGCGCGTCCCCGAGCACTTCCTGGCGGACCTGCGGCCCGAATTGCTGGGCGACGACCTTGAGCGGAACTTTCCCCGGCCTGAAGCCGTGCATCTTCACCGTGCGGGTCAGTTTTTTCAGACGGGCCTCGACTTCGTGCTCGATCTCCGCCATCGGCACGGCGACCTTCAGGCGGCGCTCCAGAGTCCCCAGGTTTTCCAAATTTGCTTGCATCAATAGCCTTCTGACGAATCAATGTAGTGCGTATTGCTGGTGCGAAAGGAGGGACTCGAACCCACACGCCTTTCGGCGCCAGAACCTAAATCTGGTGCGTCTACCAATTCCGCCACTTTCGCCGGACACAACCAACGACGCGCCTTCGGCGCAAAAAATTGCTTAGGCGCCTCCCGGCGCTCTTTCCTCAAAAACCAACGACGCGCCTTCGGTGCAGAAAATCGCTTAGGCGCTCCCGGCGCTATCTCCTACAAAAACCCACGACGCGCCTCGGTGCAGAAAATCTGCTTAGGCGCTCCCGGCGCTACTTACATTGCGCTGTACCGGCGCGGCTTCAATAACTTGTTGATTGTAATATAATCGCGCCTTTAATCACAGCGGCCCGAGCTTGCAAGCTGCGTTCACTTCGCTCCGCAAGCTCCTGATAACAGGGCCTTTCCGCCGAACCTCCATGGCGGTAAATCATTACGAGAACTTCCCCGTCGCATCGGCGCTCCTGCCGCCGCGACTGCGCCGTCCGGTCGCCCTCATCTACCGCTTTGCGCGCGAAGCCGACGACTTCGCGGACGAAGGCGAAGCGCCCGCTGACCTCCGGCTCAGGCAACTCGATGAGTTTCGCCTGCAATTGTCGAAGCTGGAAAGCGGAGCACGGCCCGAAATACCGTGGTTTTCGGAGTTGGGCGACGTGATCGTGCAGCACGGTCTGCCGATCGAGCCTTTTCACGACCTGCTGTCGGCGTTTTCGCAGGACGTCGTGAAGGGACGCTACGCGACCTACGCCGAAGTGCTCGATTACTGCCGCCGTTCCGCCAATCCGGTCGGCCGGCTCCTCCTCGTTCTCTACGGCGCCGCGCACCCCACGCATCTCGCGTGGTCGGACGCCGTCTGCACCAGTCTCCAGCTCATCAACTTCCTGCAGGACATCGCGGTCGATTACCGGAAAGACCGCATCTACATGCCCGGGGAAGAACTCGAGCGCTTCGGACTGACGGAGGACGACATCGCGCGCGGCGAGACCGGCGGCCCGTGGCGTGCGTTCATGGCTTTCCAGATCGCGCGCGCACGGGGGTTGCTCGAAGAGGGCGCTCCGCTCGGCCGCGCGCTGGGGGGCAGGATCGGGCTCGAGCTCCGCATGATCGTCGCAGGCGGCGGGCGTATCCTCGAAAAAATCGAGCGCGTCGGCGGCGACGTCTTCCATCGGCGCCCGGTGCTGCGGCCGCTCGACTGGCCTTTGATGCTGCTCCGATCCGTTCGATGAGCCCACACGAGTACTGCCAAAAGAAGGCTGTGGCGAGTGGCTCGAGCTTCTACTACAGCTTTCTCTTCCTGCCGGAAGACCGCCGGCGCGCGATCACGGCGCTCTACGCCTATTGCCGCGAAGTCGACGACGTGGTGGACGAGACGAGCGACTCGGGGCTCGCCCGCACCAAGCTCGCGTGGTGGCGCGACGAGCTCTCCCGGGTCTACCACGGCGGGGCGCAACATCCGGTGGCACGCGCTCTGTCCGAGATCGTCGGCCCGTACGAGCTCCGGGAAGAAGAGCTGCGCGAAGTGATCGAAGGCATGGCGATGGATCTCGAATACAACGCCTATCCCGATTTCGAAGCGCTCAAGGTGTATTGCCACCGCGTGGCGGGAATGGTCGGCATCCTGTCCGCGAAAGTCTTCGGATACACCGACCCGCGCACACTCGAATTTGCGGCAGACCTCGGCCTCGCTTTCCAGCTCACGAACATCATCCGCGACGTCGGCGAGGACGCACGGCGAAATCGCATCTACCTGCCGCTCCACGAGCTCGCCGAGTACGGCGTTACCGCGGACGAGATCGCGCAAGGCCGTGAGACGGAGAACTTTCACAAGCTCATGGATTTCCAGATCGCGCGCGCGAACCGCTATTACGACCAGGCTTATGCCAAGCTGCCCGCGGTAGACCGCAAAGCGCAGCGGCCCGGACTCGTCATGGCGGCGATCTACCGCACGCTGCTCGAGGAGATACGACGGGACGGCAGCCGCGTGCTCACGACGCGGACCGCGCTCACGCCGGTGCGCAAGCTGTGGATCGCGTGGAGAACGTGGATCAAGGGCTGAAGGCGGTGACGCGTGACGGGTGACGGGTGACGGGTGATGGGTGTTATCACGAACCGCCGGGCGATAGCCTTCACAACTCTCGTCACCAGTCACACGTCACCCGTCACGAACTTACACCAGGAGAGCACGAATGGATTTGAAGCTGCGGGACAAATCGGCGTGGGTAACGGGCGCGAGCATGGGGATCGGCCGCGCGATCGCGAAAGGCCTCGCGGCTGAAGGCGCGCGTATCGCGATCGCCGCGCGCCGCCGCAACCTGCTCGAAGCGCTGGCGGACGAAATCGTCGCCGCGGGCGGCACGCGGCCCGCGCTCATCGAAATAGACGTGATGCCCGAAGGCGCGCCCGGAAAGCTCGCGAGCGCCGCGCGGGACGCGCTCGGGCATGTCGACATCCTGGTCAACTCCGCCGGCGGCAGCCAGCCGGCGATCGGCATCGATGCTACCGACGACGCGTGGGAATTCGCGATGACGCTCAATTTCAGGCGCGTGCGCGAGCTCACGCACGCCGTGCTGCCCGGCATGATCGATCGCAAGTGGGGACGCGTCGTCAACATCACCGGAAAGTCGGAGCCCGACGCCCTGATCGCAGCCACACCCACCAAAGCCGCTGTGCACGCATGGTCGAAAGGGCTTTCGCGCGAAGTGGGCAGGCACGGCATCACGGTCAACTGCATCCCGCCGGGACGCATCATGAGCGAGCAGATCCGGCGCAAGTACCCGGAGGAATTTCGCGCCCAGCAATCAGCGAAGGACATTCCGGTCGGCCGCTATGGCGAGCCGGAAGAGCTCGCCGCGCTCGCGGTTTTCCTCGCCTCGCCGGTGGCGTGCTACATCACCGGCGCAGTGCTTCCGGTGGACGGGGGCTTGCGCCGCTACGCTTTCTAGGCGGTCACCGATTTTTGTCCGCGTATAATTTTCAGCTCGCCCGATAAGGAATACCCGACATGCAAACCTCCATACCCTGCGTCATCATGCGCGGCGGCACGTCGCGCGGGCCGTTTTTCCTTCGATCCGACTTGCCGGCGGACCCGCGCGAGCGCGACGCGGTGCTGCTCGCCGCGATGGGCTCCCCGCACGACTATCAGGTCGACGGCATCGGCGGTGCGCGATCGCTCACGAGCAAGGTCGCGATGATCTCGCGCTCGCAGCAACCGGGCGCCGACGTCGATTACCTGTTCGCTCAAGTGCTGATCGACCAGCCGATCGTCGACACCAAGCCCAACTGCGGCAACATGCTGATCGCGGTCGGCCCGTTCGCGATCGAAGCGGGGCTGGTGCCCGCGAAGGATCCGGAAACCATCGTCCGCATCTACAACGTCAACACCAAGACGCTCGTCGAGGCGATCGTGCAGACGCCGGGCGGCAAGGTCAATTACGAAGGCAACGCCGCGATCGACGGAGTCCCGGGGACGGCAGCGCCGGTGAAGATCAATTTCAAGGGCGGCATCGGGGCCGTGACCGGCAAGCTCCTGCCCACCGGCAAGCCGCTCGACGTGATCGACGGCATCGAGGTGAGCTGCGTCGACGTCGCCATGCCCACCGTCTTCCTGCGCGCCGGGCAGCTGGGCAAGACCGGCCACGAGAGCGCCGCCGAACTGGACGCGGACAAGGGGTTCATGGAGCGCCTGGAGGCCCTGCGCCGAAAAGCCGGCGTGCTGATGGGTATGGGTGACGTTTCGAAAGGGGTGACGCCGAAGATCGCGCTGCTCGCGAAGCCCGCGAAAGGCGGCACGATCACTGTTCGTTACTTCGTGCCCGACGCCTGTCACAAAGCGCTCGCCGTCACGGGCACGGTCTGCCTCGCCTCGGCGTGCGCGATTCCCGGGACCGTCGCTTCGGGGCTCGCGACGCTCCCGCCGATGCCGCAAGGCATGATCGAGATCGAGCATCCCTCGGGCAAGATCGCGATCGACCTCGACGTCGATTTCACCGGCGGCAAGCAGGAGATGCGCCGCGCCGCGCTCATACGCACCGCCCGCCGCGTGTTCCAGGGCCAGGTGCTGGTCCCCGGGCACGTCTGGGCCGGCAAGGAGCGCGAGGCTGAACGCGAACCCGCTGCGGCGTGATAGCGCCGAGCCGCCGGCCCTGCCCTGACGGCTCACCGCCAAACGCTTTCCGTACGCGGCATCCGGCGTGAAAGTCGGCGTCATCGGCGGCGGTTACGCCGGGATGGCGGCCGCGGTGACGCTCGCCGAAGCCGGCGTGAGTGTCACTGTGTTCGAGGGCGGGCCGCTGCTCGGCGGCAGGGCGCGCCGGGTGGTCGTCAACGGCGTCGCGCTCGACAACGGCTGTCACCTTCTCCTCGGCGCTTACACCGAGACGTTGCGTCTGGTGCGCCTCGTCCATTCGACTCCGGGCGAGGCATTCATCCGGCTACCGCTCGACTGGCACGTCCATGGTCGCTTCCGCTTGACAGCGGCGCCGCTTCCCGCACCGCTGCATCTGGCGGCGGGCGTGCTCACGGCGCGTGGCGCGCCGTGGCGCGAGCGGATCGGCGCGGCGCGGTTCATGAGCGCGGTGCGAAAATCGGGCTACAGGCTCGAACGCGATACGACCGTGAGCGAGCTTCTGCGCGCGCACACCCAGGGACCCTCCTTCACGCGCTACCTCTGGGAGCCGCTGTGCGTCGCCGCGCTCAACACGCCGCCGCACCGCGCATCGGCGCAGGTTTTTCTCAACGTGCTGCGCGACGGGCTCGCATCGACTCGCGCCGCGGGCGAGCTCCTGCTCGCGCGGGGCGATCTCTCCGGACTCTTCCCTGATCCGGCAGCGGCCTACGTGTGCGCGCACGGGGGGCGCGTTCTGACCGGACACGTCGTCACGGCGATCGTGCCCGCGGAGGGCTGCGTGCGACTCGACAGCCGCGGCGGGCCGACGCACTTCGACCAAGCGATCTGCGCCGTCTCGCCGCACCGTGCCTCGGCGCTGCTTTCCCGGATGCCGGAGCTCGCCCCGGTGACGGCCGCGCTCGAGCGTTTTCGCTATCAACCGATCTATTCCGTTTACCTGCAGCTCGCAGAGCCTTTTCGGCTGCCTGCCCCCATGCTGGGCCTCGGCGGCACGGCGCAGTGGCTGTTCGACCGAGACGCGCTCTGCGGCCAGCGCGGCCTCCTCGCGGCTGTGATCAGTGCAGAAGGCCCGCACCAGGAATCGACGCAGGACGCGCTCGCTCTCGAAGTGCGCAACGAAATCGAGCATGCTCTCGGTACCCTGCCCGCGCTCGAGTGGCACCGTGTGATCGCAGAGAAGCGCGCGACTTTCGAATGCACGGTCGGTCTCGAACGCCCGGGCACGCGAACGGCGCTTTCGAACGTGCACCTGGCAGGCGATTACACCGCGAGCGACTATCCCGCGACGATCGAGAGCGCGGTTCGCAGCGGCGTCGCGGCCGCAAAGCAGGTTCTCCGTGACGAATGACGGGTGACGGGTGGGGTGAGTGGCACTCGTCACCCGTCACCAGTCATCCGTCACCAGTCACCCGTCACCAGTCACCAGTCACCAGTCACCAGTCACCCGTCACGCAATTCGAAGTAAAGGCGGCGTTATAATTTCCGCACACGAGAACGAGGAGAGCGCTTTGTCTGAACGCGAATCGATGCAGTACGACGTCGTCATCGTCGGCGCAGGTCCTGCCGGCCTCGCCGCCGCGATTCGCCTGAAGCAGCTCGCTGCGGAGAAAGGCGCCGAGATCGGCGTGTGCGTGCTGGAAAAAGGCTCGGAAGTCGGCGCGCACATACTTTCCGGCGCGGTGATCGATCCGCGCGCGCTGAACGAGCTCGTTCCCGACTGGCAGCAACAAGGCGCGCCGCTCAACGCACCCGTCAGCGAGGACCGTTTCCTGTACCTCACCGAAAAGGGCTCGTTCAAGGTTCCCGACTTCATGCTCCCGGGATGCTTCAGGAACCACGGCAACTACGTCGTGAGCCTGGGTAACGTCTGCCGCTGGCTCGGCCAGCAGGCCGAAGCGCTCGGCGTCGAAATCTTCCCGGGCTTTCCCGCAGCCGATGTGCTCTACGACGAGAGCGGGGTCGTCAAAGGCGTCGTCACCGGAGACATGGGAGTCGACCGCGAAGGCAAACCCACCGACGCCTATCAGCCGGGGATGGAGCTGCACGGCAAATACACGCTGTTCGCGGAAGGCTGCCGCGGCCACCTCGGACGGCGGCTGCAGGAGCGCTTTCGGCTGCGCGACGGCGTCGATCCGCAGGTTTACGGCATCGGCCTGAAAGAGCTGTGGGAGGTGAAGCCCGAGCGTCACCAGAAAGGGCTGGTCATGCACACCGCGGGCTGGCCTCTCCAGCCTGATACCTACGGAGGGTCGTTCTTCTATCACATGGAAGACAACCTCGTGTCCGCGGGTTTCGTGGTCGGCCTCGGTTACACGAATCCGTTCTTAAGCCCATTCGAGGAGTTCCAGCGCTACAAGACGCACCCCGCGATCCGCTCCTTCCTGGAAGGCGGGAAGCGCATCGCTTACGGCGCGCGCGCGATTTCCGCGGGAGGGCTGCAGTCATTGCCGAAGCTCGTGTTCCCCGGCGGCGCGCTGATCGGCGACGACGCGGGCTTTCTCAACGCCTCGCGCATCAAGGGCAGCCACGCCGCGATGAAATCGGGAATGCTCGCCGCGCAGGCTGCGTTCGACGCGCTGCAGGCGGGACGCGAAAGCGACGAGCTCGCCGCATACCCCGAAGCTTTCCGCGCGAGCTGGCTGCACGAAGAGCTCCACCGCGCGCGCAACTTCAAGCCTTTCATGAGCAAGGGGCTATACAGCGGCACGCTCATGGTCGGCGTCGATCAGGTGCTCTTCCGCGGCAAAGCGCCATGGACGCTGCACCACAGGCATTCCGACCACGAGACGCTTACGCCCAGGGAGCGCGCCGAGCCTATCGCCTATCCCAAGCCCGACGGCGTGCTCACGTTCGACCGCCTGTCGTCGGTGTTCGTCTCGAATACCAACCACAGCGAAGACCAGCCGGTGCACCTCACCCTGCGCGACCCGGCGGTACCGATCACGGTGAACCTGCCGCTATACGACGCGCCGGAGCAGCGCTACTGCCCCGCGGCGGTGTACGAGATCGTTCGCGAAGCGGACGGCTCGAACCCGCGGCTCCAGATCAATGCGCAGAACTGCGTGCATTGCAAGACGTGCGACATCAAGGACCCGACGCAGAACATCGTGTGGGTGACGCCCGAAGGCGGTGGCGGACCGAACTATCCGAATATGTGATGAGTGACCGGTGACGGGTGACGGGTGACGGGTGGTGGCGTTGTGCTGCGGCTAAACACCCGTCACTCGTCACCAGTCACCAGTCACCAGTCACCAGTCACCAGTCACCAGTCACCGAACTCAGAAGGCCTCGAAAATTCCCGCGGCGCCCATCCCGGTCCCGATGCACATCGTGACCATCCCGTATTTCTTCTTGCGGCGCCTGAGCCCGTGCATGAGCGTCGCGGTGCGGATCGCGCCGGTCGCGCCGAGCGGATGACCGAGCGCGATCGCGCCGCCGAGCGGGCTCACTTTCTCGCGGTCGAGACCGAGTTCCTGGATCACCGCCAGCGTCTGCGCCGCGAAAGCTTCGTTCAACTCGATCCAGTCCAGGTCGTCCTGCGTGAGCCCGGCGAGCGCGAGCGCTTTCGGTATGGCTTTGACCGGACCGATGCCCATGATGTCCGGGGGAACGCCTGCAACCGAGTACGCGACGAAACGCCCGAGCGGCGTCAGGTTATAGCGCTTCAGCGCCGCTTCGCTCATCAGCACGACCGCGCCCGCGCCGTCGGACATCTGCGAGCTGTTGCCTGCCGTGACGCCGCCCTTCAACGAGAAAGCGGGCTTCAGCCTCGCCAGCGCTTCGGGCGACGTATCCCGCCGCGGTCCTTCGTCGTTTACGGCCTCGCGCCTCACCGTGCGTATCTCGCCCGCCTCGAGATCGGGAACGCGCTCGACGATGTCGAACGGCGTCACTTCGTCCTTGAACTCCCCGCTCTCGATCGCGCGCACCGCTCGCCGGTGGCTGTCGGCGGCATACAAGTCCTGCGCTTCGCGGCTCACTTTCCACTGCGCCGCGACCCGCTCCGCGGTGATACCCATCCCGTAGGCGATCGCGACGTTCTCGTCCTTCTCGAAAATCGCTGGATTGAACGCGGGCTTGTTGCCGCCCATCGGCACCATGCTCATGCTTTCGGTGCCGCCGGCGATCATCACGTCGGCTTCTCCGAGCCGGATGCGATCGGCCGCCAGCGCCACCGCCTGCACGCCCGAAGAGCAGAAGCGGTTGATCGTCATGCCCGAGACGCGATCGGGAAAACCCGCGAGCAGCAGGCCCACGCGCGCGACGTTCATCCCCTGCTCGCCTTCGGGCATCGCGCAGCCGACGATCACGTCTTCGACGTCGCCCGCGGGGAGCCCCGGGCACTGTCCCACGGCGGCTTTCAGGACGTGCGCGAGCATGTCGTCGGGCCGCACGTTTCTGAACATGCCCCGCGGCGCCTTGCCCACCGGCATGCGCGTGGCGGCGACGATATAGGCCTCCTGAGTTTGCTTCGACATAAATGGCTCCTGGATCCCGGGTTGGCGCCGGGATGACCGCTCGCTCTTCTCGCGGTCAGTTCCTGAGTGGTTTTCCGGTCTTGAGCGTATGCTCGATACGCGCCTGCGTCTTCTCGGTGGCGATCAACTCCATGAACGCCTCGCGCTCGAGCTTGAGGAACCACTCCTCATCGACGAGGCTCCCGCCTTCCACCTCGCCCCCGCACATCACCTCGGCCACTTTCGAGCCGATGAGATAGTCGTGCTCGGAGATCTGGCCGCCTTCGCGCATGTTGACCATGAAAGCCTTGATCGTGCCGATCGCGTTCCTGCCGGCGACGGGAATCGCGGTTTGTCGCAGCGGCGGCCGGTATCCGGTTTCCGCGAGCGCACGCAACTGCGCTTTCGCCCCGTGCAGAAGCTCGTAGCGGTTCATGACGATCGTATCGGTCGGGCGCAGGTAACCGAGCTCTTTCGCGTGCTCCGCGCTGCGTCCGACTTCCGCCATGGCGACAGTGCGGAAATACTTCTGGATGAAAGGATTGATGTCGCCGCCTTTGGCGTCGGCCGCCGCGCGCATCGCGAACTCCTTGCAGCCTCCCGCCGCTGGGAGGAGGCCCACCCCGGCTTCGACGAGGCCGATGTAGCTCTCGAGCGTTGCGACCGCGCGATCGCAGTGCATGATGAACTCGCAGCCGCCGCCGAGCGCGAGCCCGTCGACCGCCGCCACGGTCGGAACCATCGAGTACTTGAGCGCCTGGGTCGTTTGCTGGAACTCGCCCAGCAACTGCTCGACTTCCGCGAGCTTGCCTGCCATCAGTTGATCGGCGACGCCGATCTTGCGCGCCGCTTTGAGCGCGAGCGATTCGGCTTCCTTGCGAACCGTCCGGAAAAGCTTGCCGAGCGCCGAAGGCTTGCGCTTTTCAGCCGGCACTCCCGTTTTCTTGAGATTGGCGCCGACCGAAAACGGCGGCTCGGTCTGCCAGATGACCAGGCCCATCCAGTTGCGCTCCGCCTCCTCGAGCGCGCGCAGCGTCCCTTCCAGGACGTCGCCGCCGATCGCGTGCATGCGCGACTTGAAGGAGAGGATCGCGATCTCGTCGCCGGTGTGCCAGCAGCGCACCCCGT
>CAZULX010000621.1:0-3476 GCA_964621335.1 uncultured Streptomycetaceae bacterium | reverse complement strand
CCTGCGAGCATGGCGGCAGGGATCGGCTCGGACTTCGAATAGTCGTCGATATAGACGTCGAGCCCGTCCATCACGTTGAAATGCGGATCGCTGAAGAGCTTGCGCAAGGCGCTGCGGCGCACGCCTTCGTCGACTTTCGGGTGGAAGAACCCGCCGTAATCGGAATCGATCGTGAGCTCCTCGACCGGCGGCAGCTCGGGCGGCTCGTCCTGCGCGCTCGCCGGGGCCGCGGCTGCGGGCGCGACGGGCGCCGCAGCCGTTTCGCGCGCTTCGACCTTGGCGCGCGACCAGCGGCTGAGAAAGCCTTCGCGATCGTCGGCGTCGTTGCTCATGTGCCGGATTCGCCCGTCACTTTACGGCCCATGCGGCCTTCGTCGCGGCTGCTCGCGTAGCGTTTCTTCTTCGGCGGCTCGGGGGTGTAGTGCGCTTCGACGAACTGCGCCATCCACGGCAGCAGGTCTTCGGGTATCGCGACGCCGTCGACCTGCTCACCGCTGTCGGCCCAGCGCGTGCCTTCGCCGTAACTCACGGTAAGCCTTTGAGGCCGCGCCACGCCTTCATCGGGACGCCACAGCACGAACACCTTAGGCTCGGGCGAAGTGAGGTTGAGGTAATAGCCTTCGGCTTCGTCGCGCGCGAGGTGCAGGCGATGACCGGGGAAAAGCATCTGCATCAGGTTTTCGCGCTCGACGATCACGCGCGGTTCGGCGTTCGCGGCGCCGCCGTCCCTCACCACGCCTTTGGTCTCCCATTGCTCACTCGCCCAGCGATTGGCGAGCACGGTGCGCTGCATGATTACCGCGAGCGCGTACGAGCGGCTCGCTGTCAGGTCGTTTTCCACGCTGCCATTGTGCGCCAGCGGGCTTCGGGATTCAACGCCTGGACCCTTCCAAATACCTGATTTGAAAGTGGTCATTGGCTTGCACCGAGTGTGCGGCGGCTGCGATAATGCAAATCAAAGCCTCTCATTCCCCGACCATCGCGATGAACGACCCCCGCCCCATAGGCCCCTCGCCTGCTGCGCGCGCTCTGCCCCTGGAAGGGCGGGCGCCGGCGCAGAGCCCGCTCGTCGATGCGCTCGGGCGGCCTTTGCGCGACCTTCGCATCTCGGTCACCGACCGCTGCAATTTTCGCTGCGTCTACTGCATGCCGAAGGAAGTGTTCGGCAAGGACTACGCTTTCCTGGAGCGCAAGGAACTCCTCACGTTCGAGGAGATCGTGCGGCTCGCCCGCGTGTTCCAGCGGCTGGGGATCGAGAAAATCAGGCTGACCGGGGGCGAGCCGCTCGTGCGGCGCAATCTCGAGCAACTGATCGCGATGCTCTCGGAGGTCGGCGGGCTCGACCTCACGCTCACCACCAACGGCTCCAACCTCGTGAAAAAGGCGCAGGCGCTGAAGGCAGCGGGATTGAAGCGGGTGACGGTCAGCCTCGATGCGCTCGACGACGAGACGTTCATGCGCAGGAACGACGTCGATTTCCCCGTCGCCCGCGTGCTCGAGGGAATCGACGCGGCCGCGGCCGCGGGCCTCACCCCCATCAAGGTCAACATGGTGGTGAAGCGCGGCATGAACGAGACGCAGATCCTGCCGATGGCACGATTTTTCCGCGAGCGCGGCCACATCCTGCGCTTCATCGAGTACAGGGACGTCGGCGCCACCAACGGCTGGCGCATGGACGACGTCGTCACCGCGCGCGAGATCGTCGACACCATAAGCGCCGAGATGCCGCTCCAGCCCGCGCAGGCGAACTACGGCGGTGAAGTCGCGGAACGCTGGCGCTATCGCGACGGTTCCGGCGAGATCGGCGTGATCGCTTCGGTGACGCAGGCTTTCTGCCGCGATTGCACGCGCGCGCGCATTTCCACCGACGGCAAGCTCTACACCTGCCTTTTCGCCAACGCCGGCAACGACCTGCGCGGCTTGCTGCGCGCCGGGGCGAGCGATGAAGAGATCGAGAAAACCATACGCGAGATCTGGTCTCGCAGGACCGACCGCTATTCCGAGATCCGGACCTCACAGACGGCGGAAGTGAAGAAAATCGAAATGTCCTACATCGGCGGATGACGCAAAAGCCCGTGCTCTCCAGCGCGACCCGTCCTCTCACCTTCGAAGTCGAAGCGCTCAACGAGCGCGGCGAAGCGCTGCCCACGGCGATCGCGGGCGAGCACCCGCTGACCCTCTACGTCGACAAGCGCGAGATCGTGACGCTCATGACGCTCGGCCAGGCGCCGGAAGCGCTCGCCATCGGCTATCTTCGCAACCAGCGGCTGGTGCGCTCGCTCGACGAGATCGCGCAGGTGCACGTCGACTGGGAGACCGACGCCGTGGCGGTCACCACGCGCACGCCGCTCGCGGGCCTCGACGAGAAAATGGGGAAGCGCACCGTCACGACCGGTTGCGGCCAGGGCACCGTCTTCGGCGGTCTCATGGACGAGATCGAGACCCTACGGCTGCGGAACGATGTGAAGCTCTCCGAAGAGACGCTTTACGGCCTGCTCGATGCCGTGCGCCGCCACGAGACGATTTACAAGAGCGCGGGCGCCGTGCACGGTTGTGCGCTAGCCGACGGCGCTGACATCCTGCACTTCGTCGAGGACGTGGGCCGCCACAATGCCGTCGACGCGATCGCGGGCAAGATGTGGCTCGACGGCATCGACGGCTCGGACAAGATCTTCTACACCACCGGCCGTCTCACTTCCGAGATGGTGATCAAAGCGGCGCAGATGCAGATACCTTTCCTCGTCTCGCGCTCGGGACTGACCGAAATGGGGTATCGCATCGCCTCGCAGGTGGGCATCACGATGATCGGGCGCGCCGTCAACAAGCACTACCTGCTCTTCACCGGCAAGGAGCGCTTCGTAAAAACCGTCAGCCCAACGATGCTCGCCTAGCCGGCATGGCCGGCGCCGCTTCACGCGTCACCCGTCACTCGTCACCCGTCACCGGCGTCGTCCTCGCCGGGGGCCAGGGCCGCCGCATGGGCGGCGTCGACAAAGGACTCGAGCGCCTGCGCGATAAACCCATGGTTCAATGGGCGATCGAGCGCTTCGCCCCGCAGGTCGACGAAGTGCTCGTCAACGCCAACCAGAATCTCGAAGCGTATGCGGCGTTCGGCCATCGAGTCGTGCCCGATGCGATCGGCGGCTTTGCCGGGCCTCTCGCGGGGCTGCACCGCGGCCTTACCGAAGCATCCCACGACCTCGTCGCGACGGTGCCCTGCGATTCGCCTTTCCTGCCGCTCGATCTCGTTTCGCGCCTGCGCGCCGCCATGGAGGCGGCGGACGCCGAGCTGACCGTGGCGCGCACCGGTGAACAGCCGCACCCGGTTTTCTGCCTGTGCCGCAAGAGCGTGCTCGGCGGCCTCACCGCTTTCCTCGAAAGCGGCGGGCGCAAGATCGACGCGTGGTACTCGGCGCTGAAGATCGTCGAAGTGCCTTTCGACGATCAGCCCGAAGCGTTCAGCAACATCAACACCG
>CAZULX010000620.1:0-3237 GCA_964621335.1 uncultured Streptomycetaceae bacterium | reverse complement strand
CGGCCGCTATCGGCTCTGTTACCCGGACATACCCGGTCTGAAAGCGCCGCACCTGCTCAACGTCCACAGCAAAGTGCTCGTAGTCGACGACGAGCTTTGCAGCGTCGGCTCGGCGAATTTCAGCAACCGCTCCATGGGTTTCGACACCGAATGCAATCTTGCGATAGAAGCCCGCGGCGAGGAGCGCGTGCGCCGGGTCATCGCGGGCCTGCGCAACCGCCTGCTCGCCGAGCACCTCGGAACCGAACCGGATGAGGTGGGCGCCGAAATCGGCCGGCATGAGGGAAGACTGATCGGTGCGATCGAGGCGCTGAAGCGCCCGGGCCGCACGCTCGAGCCGATCGAGCCGCACGTCTCGCCGGAGATCGACGCGCTCGTCCCGGCGAGCGCAGTGGTCGATCCGGAAAGGCCGATCGACCCCGAGGAGCTGGTCGACGAGTTCGTTCCCGAGACCACGCGCAAGCCTGTCGTGAGCCGCGTGTGGCGGGCGTCGATCGCGGTGCTCGTGCTCGCTGCGCTCGCTGCAGTGTGGCGCTGGACACCGCTGCGCGATTTCGTCGCGCTCGAGTCCCTCGTCGGCATGGCGAGGGCCCTCGACGAGTCGCCGGCCTCGCCTTTCGTGGTGCTGGGAATCTATGTCGTCTCGGGGCTGCTCGTCTTCCCGGTTACGGTGCTCATCGCCGCGACAGGTATCGTGTTCGGCCCTCTGCTCGGCGGCGTGTACGCGCTGGGCGGATCGATGCTGAGCGCAGCCGTGACTTACTGGATCGGCCGGCGCATCGGCCGGCACGCGGTGCGGCGGCTTGCAGGCTCGCGTCTGAACCGTATCACGCGGCGGCTCGCGAAGAAAGGCACGATGGCGATCGCCGTCGTGCGGCTGCTGCCCATCGCGCCGTTTTCGATCGTGAACGCGGTGGCGGGCGCCTCGCGCATCAGGCTGCGTGAATTCCTGCTCGGCACGCTGCTCGGCATGCTGCCCGGGATCACCGCCACCGTGATTTTCGTCGACCGCGTCGCTGCGGCCGTGACGGACCCGGGCCTCGACACTTTCCTGATGTTGGCCGGTTTCGCGGCGCTCATCATCGCCATCGCCCTGTTCGTCCACAAGCGCCTCGTCAAGGGCAACGGCGCGGCGGCCGTCGGCGGGAAAGGTTAGCGTTGGCGCGCAGCGGAATCCGGATCGCGTCGTACAACACGCACGGCGGCATCGGCCGCGACGGTCATTTCGTGCCCAAACGCATCGCCGACGTGCTGAAGGAAATGGACGCGGACATCGTGGCGTTGCAGGAGGTCGAGAACCGCGCGACCGGTTTCGACATGCTCGCGTATCTCAAAGGCGAAACCGGCTTCGAGGCGATCGCTGGGCCGACGCTCCTGCGCCGCGGAGCGGACTACGGCAACGGCCTGCTCACGCGCTTCGAGGTGCTCTCGGTCCAGCGCATCAACCTCTGCGTCGACCGCTGCGAGCCGCGCGGCGCGATCGACGTCGAGCTCGACTGCGACGGCACCCCGATGCGCGTGCTCGCGACGCACCTCGGCCTGCGGCCTTACGAGCGGCGCGAGCAGATCCAGCGGCTGCTGCGCGTGCTCGAAGGCGATCGCCCGCTGCCGACGCTGCTCATGGGCGACATCAACGAATGGTTTCTGTGGGGACGGCCGCTGCGCTGGATGCACAGGCATTTCGAGGAAACGCCGTCGCCCGCAACCTTCCCGTCAGGCTTTCCGATCTTTGCGCTTGACCGCATGTGGGTGAAGCCGCGGGGGCTCCTCAGCAATATTGAAGTGCATTCCACGCCGCTCGCGCGCAAGGCTTCGGATCACTTGCCGCTGAAGGCGGAGTTGAATCTGCAGTGCGGCAGCGCTGCTGCCGCGCAGGAAGGAGTGATGAGGGCTATCGCAAGGAGTGATGAAAAGGAGTGATGGGGCTACCGCAAAGAGTGACGACTACCGAAGGAGTTGTTTCTTAAAGCAACCCCTTCTCATCACTCCTTCTCATCACCCCTTCTCATCACCCCTTTTTATCACTCCTTCTCATCACTCCTTCTCATCACTCCTTCTCATCACTCGTTGCGGTAGCCCTCATCACTCTTTCAGCTGCACGGCCTTGTCCCAGCCGCCCTCGAAGAAAAGCTCGGCGATCGGTTTCCGCGCGCGAGGCTTGAGCTCTTTCGCTTTCGTCTCCTCGTCGAGGACGTCGGGAGATGCCTGATAGCCGACGGCGATCATCGCCATCGGCGTGTACTCCGCGGGAATGGCGAAAGCCTCGCGCGCCTTGGCCGCGTCGTAGCCACCCATCTGGTGCACCGCCAGTCCGAGCGCGGTGCCCTGCAGCGCGAGGCTCATGCTCGCAGCGCCGGTGTCGTGTGGGCCGTAGCGATTCGGTTTTCCGTTGTGTCCGAAAATGCTGCCTGCGCATGAAAGCATGAGCAGCGGCACGTTCTGCACCCACTTGCGATTGTTCTCCGACAGGCAGTCGAACGCTTTCTGCCATCCTTCGGGGTCGCGCTTGCGGTCCCAGATGAGGTAGCGCGTGGGCTGGTCGCCGTTGCACGAAGGCGCCCAGCGCGCGGCTTCGAGCAGCGCCGCGAGCTGCTCGCGGCTGACGCGGCGCTCGACGTCGTAGGCGCGCGGGCTCCAGCGCTTCGCCAGCAGGTCGTTTATCGGTACGCCCGTGTGAGCTTTGCGGTCTTCCATCATGTCCTCCTGCGGTTGTCGATGCTGAGCGGACCGGCGCCCATGCCCATCACGAAAATCAGCGCGCCGAGTATCGATACGTTCTTCATGAAGTGATTGCGCTGGTTGCGCACCTCTGCCTGCGGATAATTCCAGTGGTCGTGAAAGTAGAGCGTCGCGGGAACCAGGAAGACGATCAGCGCGAGCGCGGCCCACGGCGTCTTCCAGCCGATGATGAGCAGCGTCGCCGCGACGAGCTCGATCGCGATCGCGCACACCAGCAGCGCCTCGGCCATCGGCATGCCTTTAGACGCCATGTTCGCGGCGGTCGCGCCGAAAGCGCCGATCTTGCCCCAGCCGGAAAGCAGGAAAATGAGCGCCATGAGGATGCGGCCGACGAGGGGGCCGTATTGTTTGGCAAGAGCACACAGCGTGGACATCAGTTTTTCCTGTTTAAAATATTCTCACTCCGGTGCCCCCATCCTACCTTCCCCCAAAACGGGGGAAGGGGATACCGGATCAAGTCCGGAATGACGACTACGGGCAATCACCCCTTCTCATCAC
>CAZULX010000619.1:0-6531 GCA_964621335.1 uncultured Streptomycetaceae bacterium | reverse complement strand
ACGGCAACGCGATGCAGGGGATGATGGGGAGCTACCTGGAGAAGAACATCCACACCTTCATCGAGATCCAGAAGCGGCTCCAGGACCAGTCGCGCCAGCTCTACGGGCAGAACCCGATGCTGGGATCTGAGGCATGGAGCGAGTTCGTGAAAATGCAGGGCCCGGCGATCCAGGGCCTCATGGGCCGCTACCTCGAGCAGAGCGCGAGCGCTTTCATGGACATGCAGCAGCAGCTCCAGCAGCAGACGCGCAGCCTCTTCAGCGGCTTTCCGTTCCCGAATTTCGGCGGCGCGCCCGGCACGGGGCCGCAGGAGCCTGAAAAAGCGCCGCAGGAGCGCGAAAAAGGCCCGCGCGGCGGCCGTAGCGGCGGCGAGGACAACACCTGAACTTATCGGGGCTACGCCCCGTCTTAAACCGCAGTGCCCGCAAAACCCCAATCCGCGAAAGTCGGCTTCGTCTCGCTCGGCTGTCCCAAGGCGCTCGTCGATTCCGAGCGCATCCTCACCCAACTGCGCGCCGAAGGCTATCTCGTCTCGCCCTCTTACGCAGACGCGGACCTCGTCGTCGTCAACACCTGCGGCTTCATCGATACAGCGGTCGCCGAGTCGCTCGACGCTATAGGCGAAGCGCTCGAAGAGAATGGCAGGGTGATCGTGACCGGCTGCCTCGGCGCCAAAGGCGGCATAGTGCGAGAGACGCACCCGAAGGTGCTCGCGGTGACCGGTCCGCACGCGACGGACGAAGTGATGCGCGCGGTCCATGCTCACCTGCCGCAGCCCCACGACCCGTTCGTCGACCTCGTGCCGCCCCAGGGCATCAAGCTCACGCCGCGCCACTACGCGTACGTGAAGATCGCCGAAGGCTGCAACCATCGCTGCACCTTCTGCATCATCCCGTCGATGCGCGGCGACCTGGTGAGCCGGCCGATCGGAGACGTCATGAAGGAAGCCGAAGCGCTGGTGCACGCGGGCGTGAAGGAGCTCCTCATCGTATCGCAGGATACGAGCGCCTACGGGGTCGACGTCAAATACCGCACAGGCTTCTGGGGCGGGCGTCCCATCCGCACGCGGATGACCGAGCTCGCGCGCGCCCTCGGCGAGCTCGGAGTCTGGGTGCGGCTGCACTACGTCTACCCGTATCCGCACGTCGACGAAGTGATACCGCTCATGGCGGAAGGAAAAATCCTGCCCTACCTCGACGTGCCTTTCCAGCACGCGAGCCGGCGCATCCTGATAGCGATGAAGCGCCCGGCGAACGCGGAGAACAATCTCGTGCGCGTGCGCCGGTGGGGCGAGATCTGCCCGGAGCTCACGATCCGCAGTACGTTCATCGTCGGCTTCCCGGGCGAGACCGAAGCCGAGTTCGAGGAGCTGCTGCGGTTCCTGGAGGAAGCGCAGCTCGACCGCGTCGGCTGTTTCGCGTATTCGCCGGTCGAAGGTGCGAGCGCGAACGCGCTGGCCAATCCCGTACCAGAGGCGGTGAAGGAAGAACGCCGCGCGCGCTTCATGGCGGTGCAGGAGCGCATCAGCGCCGAGCGCCTCAAGCGCAAAGTCGGGAGCGAGATGACCGTGCTGGTCGACGAAGTGACCGAAGAAGGCGCGATCGCGCGCTCAAGTGCGGACGCGCCCGAAATCGACGGCGTCGTCCATGTCGCGCGCTCGAAGAAGCTCAAGCCCGGTGAGTTCGCGCAGGTGCGCGTCACGCGCACCGATGCCCACGACCTCTATGCTGGGGCGGTCTGAGCGAAAAAAGCGACGGCGTCGGCTTCGACACGCGTGCGCCGCATCGGCGGCAGGCTTTGCAGGATGCGCCGGCCGTAGCTTTTACTGTAGAGCCGCGGGTCGCAGATCATCAGCACGCCGCGGTCGTTCTCGTCGCGTATCAGCCTTCCCGCCCCCTGCTTCAGCGTAATCACCGCCTGCGGCAACTGGTATTCCAGGAAGGCGTTGCGCCCCTCCTGGTTCAACTTGTCGATGCGTGCCGCGAGCACCGGATCGTCGGGCGCCGAGAACGGCAGCTTGTCGATCACCACGAGCGAGAGCGCGTCCCCCCGCACGTCGACGCCTTCCCAGAACGACTGACTGCCGATCAAGACCGCATTGCCGAGGCGACGAAAGCGCTCGAGGAGCTCGGAGCGCGAGCCTTCGCCCTGCATGAGCAGCGGGAAATCCAGATTGCGCCGCTGCATCGCCTGCTCGAGCAGCGCGCGGCCTTCCCTCATCGCGCGCAGGCTGGTGAAGAGCAGGAAAGCGCGGCCGCCGCTCGCCTCGACGAGCGGCAGCGCCGCGTGGATGACCGCGGGCGTATATTCGGGCGTGTTCGGCTCGGGCATTTTCCCGGGCACGTAAAGGAGCGCCTGCCGCTCGTAATCGAAAGGGCTGCCCCAACTGTTCGCGTGCGCTTCGGTCAGGCCGAGCGCGCCGCAATAGTGGGCGAAATCGCCGGCGACCGAGAGCGTGGCGGAGGTGAACACCCACGCACGCGCGTGTCCCTCGATCTGCTTGGCGAACGCGGCCGCGACCGAGAGCGGCGTCGAGTGGAGTTGCAGCGCGTGGTTGTAGAGCTCGACCCACTTCACACGCTCACCGTCGACTCCGCTCCTCCAGCGCTCCGCGAGCTCGGCGAGGGCGAGCACCCGTTCGTGACAGCGCTGCAAGCCTTCGCTCCGTTCCCCGTGCTCCTGTAGCTCGATGCCGAGCGCATCGAGGCGCCCGAGCACGCATGCGAGAGCATCCTGAAAAGCGCGGTTCCTCTCGACGATGCGCATCGGCAGCCGGCCGCCCTCTTCCGGAAATACGAGGCGCAGATCGCGCGCCGACTTGTCGAGCGCGCGCGCGGATTCGGGCAGCGAGCGGCTGTCCTTCGCTCCGATCGCCGCTTCGATCACCGTATCCCGGGCGAGCGTCACCAGCTGCGCGGTGGAGACGCTCTCACCGAAGAAGAGCGTCGCGGTCTCGGGGATCTGGTGCGCTTCGTCGAAGATGACCGT
The DNA here is from genome assembly GCA_964621335.1 of uncultured Streptomycetaceae bacterium. Classification (GTDB taxonomy): domain Bacteria; phylum Pseudomonadota; class Gammaproteobacteria; order Burkholderiales; family SG8-41; genus JAQGMV01. The sequence continues at coordinate 3,542 of CAZULX010000619.1, read as the reverse complement.
ATTGCACGCGGGCAGGATCTCGCCCACGCCTTCCTCGCGCAGCACCAGGTCGGCGAAGAAGAGATGGTGGTTCACCACGACCACGTCGGCTTCGAGCGCGTTCTTGCGCGCCTGCACGACGAAGCAGCGGTCGAAGTGCCCGCAATCGGAGCCGAGGCAGTTTTCGCGCGTCGAGGTCACCTGCGACCAGATCGGCGCCGATTCCGAGACATCGCTCAAGTCGGCGCGGTCACCGGTCGCGCTGGTTTTCGCGAAGCGCCCGATGTGCGCGAGATCGATGGCGTCCTGGCGGCTCGCGAGGCGCCCGTCCGCGAGCGTGCGCTCGAGGTGGTGGTGGCACACGTAATTGGCGCGTCCCTTGAGCAGCGCCACCGTCACCGGCAGCCTGAGCGCGTCGCGAAGCGTCGGGATGTCGCGGTCGAAAAGCTGGTCCTGGAGGGTCTTGGTTCCGGTGGAGATGATCACTTTCCCACCGGACCGCAGCGCCGGCGCGAGGTACGCGAAAGTCTTCCCGGTGCCCGTTCCCGCCTCGGCGACCAGCACACCACGCTCCTCGATCGCAGTCGCGACGGCGCGCGCCATGTCGAGCTGGAGCGGGCGCGGGCGGAAATCCGGCACCACTCGCGCGAGCGCGCCGCCGTCCATGAATATAGGGTCCAGATCGAGCACGGCGCGATGTTAGATCAAAACCCGGCTTTTCATGTATACTTCACAGCTTCCGTGCGCTCTACCAATCGGCGTACCGGTCCCGCAGCACTCCTTAAAAACCCTAATTCGTCTGCCTTGATTGGTGTCTCTCAGCTCGAGCGACAGGCCGTCGCTGGAGCTGTAATGACACCCGAAATCGAATTCGCCGGCCTTGGGCTGGCCGAACCGCTGTTGCGCGCCGTCGAAGAGACGGGCTACACCATCCCCACACCGATCCAGGTAAAAGCGATCCCGCTCGTGCTCGCCGGCGGAGACCTGCTCGCCGCGGCGCAGACCGGGACCGGGAAGACCGCGGGATTCGTCCTGCCCATCCTGCACCGCCTGCTCGAGAACCCTCCCGCGGCCACGGTGCGCCCGGGCCGCCCGCGCTGCCTCATACTCACACCGACGCGCGAGCTCGCCGCACAGGTCGAAGCATCGGTGCGCACCTACGGCAAGAACGTCCCGATCACCTCGATGGTGATATTCGGCGGCGTCGGCATCCAGCCGCAGGTGGCACAACTGCGCAAGCGCATGGATATCGTCGTCGCGACGCCGGGCCGGCTGCTCGACCACGTGGGCCAGAAGACGATCGACCTCTCGGGGGTCGAGATTCTGGTGCTCGACGAAGGCGACCGCATGCTCGACATGGGGTTCATACACGACATCAAACGCATCCTCGCGCTGCTGCCGAAAGTGCGCCAGAGCATGCTCTTCTCGGCCACTTTCTCCGATGAGGTGCGCGCGCTCGCGAACCAGTTGCTGAACAAACCCGGCTGCATCGACGTGGCGCCGCGCAATACCGAATCGGCTCTAGTGCAGCAGACCGTGCATCTCGTCGCGAAAGACCAGAAGCGCGAGCTTCTGAGCCATCTCATCCGCGAGGGCAAGTGGGATCAGGTGCTCGTTTTCACGCGCACCAAGCACGGCGCGAACCGCCTCGCCGAGAAGCTCGAAAGAGACGGCATCCCGGCCGCGGCGATACACGGGAACAAGAGCCAGGGCGCACGCACGCGCGCGCTCGCTCAGTTCAAGGCGGGCGAGGTGCCGGTGCTCGTTGCGACCGACATCGCCGCACGCGGCCTCGACATCGTCGAGCTGCCGCACGTGGTGAACTTCGAGCTGCCCAACGTGGCGGAGGATTACGTTCACCGTATCGGGCGCACCGGACGCGCGGGAAGCATGGGCTCGGCGATCTCGCTCGTCGACGCCGAAGAAATCCAGTACTTGCGCGCGATCGAGAAGCTGATCCGGCACCCGATCGAGCGCGCGACCGTGGAAGGCTTCGTTCCCGGCACATCGCAGGAAAGCGACCGCGACGATGAGCGCCCGCGGGGCCGCACCCAGCGCGCAGAGCGCGGGCGCCAGCCCCAGCGCGCACGCCAACCGCAGCGCGAGGCGAGCCGACAGCCCGCGGCGCCGCGCCAGCGCGCTCCCGGCGCGCGCCCGCAAGGCACCGCTCAGAATCGCCCGCATCAACCGCGACGCGCGGAAGCCGAGGGCAATCGGCCGCACCAGCCGCAGCGAGGAGAAGCCGAAGGTAACCGGCCGCGCCGTGCGCCGCGCGGCACTGTTGAAGGCCCGGGCGTGCCGCTGGAAGCCCGTGACGACAACTTCGGCAATCGCGCCCGTCCCGACGACACTGCCCGCAATCGGCCCGTCGACGACGATTCGTTCGGCAACCGCATTCGCAATACCGACCGCGACGCGGTCGAGCGCAACCGTCACCGCGCCCCGCGCGAAGGCAACATCGTGCACGGCATCCCGCACATCGAAGCCGACGGCAATCGCGCACACGAGGCGGTAGAGGTCGACGGCAACACGCGTTCCGAGGCCGCGCGCCACCAGGCGCAGCCCCAGCCCGCATTGTTCTCACCGCGGCCGCAGCACCGCCGCCGCGGCTGACGCGAAACCGACAGACAACGGATGCTGGTTGTCACCGGCATCACGTTCTGAGAACGAGATTCGTCGTCGTTCCGGCGGGAAGCCGGAATCCATTTCGACTTTCATCACAGTGGAAAAAGTCCGGCTTTCCAAGCTGATGGCGGCGCAGGGCCTGTGCTCGCGCCGCGAAGCCGACACCTACATCGAGCGCGGCTGGGTTTTCGTCGACGGCGAGCGCGTGAGCGAGCTCGGCACCAGGATCTTCCCGCAACAGAAGATCACGCTCACGCGCGCGGCGGCGAGCGAGCAGACGGCGCGCGTCACGATCCTCCTCAACAAGCCGATCGGTTACGTCTCGGGGCAACCCGAGCCCGGTTACAAGCCGGCGGCCGCGCTGATCGCTCCCGACTCGCAGTGGGCCGAAGACCGCGCGGCGCTCGCTTTCCAGCGCGCGCATCTCAAAGGCCTCGCCCCGGCGGGCCGCCTGGACATCGATTCGACCGGGCTTCTCGTCCTCACGCAGGACGGGCGCATCGCGCGGCAACTCATCGGCCAGGACAGCGGGATGGAGAAGGAATATCTCGTGCGCGTGCAGGGTAAGCTCCCGGCACAAGGCCTCGCGCTCCTCAATCACGGGCTCAGTCTCGACGGCGAGCCGCTCAAGCCCGCCCGCGTCACCTGGCTGAACCGCGACCAGCTCCGTTTCATACTCACGCAAGGCAAGAAGCGCCAGATCCGCAGGATGTGCGAGCTCGTAGGCCTCGGTGTCGTCGGCCTGAAGCGCGTGCGGATCGGGCGCGTCGCACTGGGCGACCTGCCGATCGGGCAATGGCGCTATCTTTGCGCAGACGAGCGGTTCCAGTTGTGAATAGATGTTGTTTCGGCCGTGGGCCAGAGGACGGTGCGACGGCGGAGCCGATCCGCCGCGCCTGGCTCGACGGATCAGCTCCACCGCGCCTTCGGCGTCGGCA
>CAZULX010000618.1:0-2532 GCA_964621335.1 uncultured Streptomycetaceae bacterium | reverse complement strand
GGTGCTGCGCTCGCGGCACTCCGAGGCGCGCACATCGGCGTGCCCAGCCTGATCGAGATGATGTCTCCCTCCCTGCGCGTCGCGGTGACGCTGCTCGCGGAAGCGCTCGTCATCGCTTTTTTTTTGCTGCTCGCATGGGTCGGCTGGAGCGTGCTGGACGTGCTCGCGACCGATTTCCTGGTGAGCATCCCCGAGGTTTCGGTCAAGTACACGCAGTCGGTGATACCGATCGGCGCAATGCTCTTCGTGCTCGCGGAGGTGCTGCGGCTGCCTGAAGTCCTGCGCGCCGCGCGAGCCGGCAGGCCTCCCTCGACTGTGGCGGCCTGATGGCGATACTGCTGCTGCTCCTGGGCGTCGTTGCGCTCGTGCTCATCAACGTGCCGATCGCGGTGGCGCTGGGCATCGCCGCTGTGGTCGCGATCGTCGCGGCGCAGGGACTGGACCAGCTCCCCAACGTGGCGATCGTGATGTACAACGGCGCCACCAACTTTCCCCTGATCGCGATCCCGCTGTTCATACTGGCCGGCGCGATCATGAACACCTCCGGGATATCGCGCCGTCTGATCGCGTTCGCCTCGGCCGTGTTCGGCTTCGTCCGCGGGGGCCTCGCGATGGTCAACGTAGGCGCATCGATGTTCTTCGCGGAGATTTCCGGCTCCGCGGTCGCCGACGTGGCGGCACTGGGTTCGGTGCTCATACCCTCCATGAAGAAGAGAGGTTATCCGGGCCCTTTCACTGCCGCGGTGACGTCATCGTCGGCCTCGCTCGCCGTCATCATCCCGCCTTCGATCCCGATGATTCTGTACGCGGTCATGTCGGGCAGCTCGGTCGTGCAGCTTTTCGTGGCCGGCATCATTCCGGGGATCATCGGCGGATTTCTGATGATGGGCCTGTGCTACTGGTACGCGGTGCGCTACGACTACCCGGTGGAAGAAGTATTCCAGTTGAAACGCGTGTGGGCGACGTTCAAGGACGCATTCTGGGCTTTCACGCTGCCCATCATCATTCTCGGCGGCATCTTCGGAGGCTTCGTCACCGCGACCGAAGGCGCCGGTCTCGCGGTCGTCGCAGCGGTGGGTGTCGCCGCTTACTACCGCGAGATCGACTGGGCCCAGCTCAGAGCCGCGATTGTCGACGGCGCAGTGCAGACCGCGGTGGTCATGCTGCTCGTCGCCTCGAGCGCGCTGCTGGGCGTCTACCTGACCGAGGCGCAGGTGCCGCAGCGGCTCGCCACCTCCATCACCGAGCTCACGAACAATCCCTACCTCATCCTGGCGCTGCTCAACGTCTTCCTCCTGGCGGTCGGGCTTTTTCTGCACTCCGCGGCAGCGATCATTCTGGTGGTGCCGATCGTGATGCCCGTGGTCAATGCGGCCGGCATCGACCCGGTGCACTTCGGGATCGTCGTCACCCTGAACCTGGCGATCGGCCAGCAGACGCCGCCGGTCGCGAGCGTCCTCATGACCGCCTGCTCGATCGCCAAAGAGAGCGTCTGGGACGTGTCCAGAGCCAATATCCCGTTCATCGTCGTGCTGGTGCTCGTGCTCCTGCTCGTCACCTACGTTCCCGCCATACCGCTCGCGCTGGTGGAGCTTTTCTACCGTTAGCTCCGGGGAGTGAAAGTCAGGCTGGCGCCCCGCGGGATGAAACCGAAGGAAGGAGGTAACGGGGGGAACCTTGGGTTCCCCCCGTTCGTTCACCGCGCGGCCCCGGCCTGCCGGGGCTAGAATCCGCACCGTGGAATCCATACTCGTCGCGCGCGCGGGGGCCGTCGCCACCGTGACGCTCAACAAGCCCGGCCGGATGAACGCCCTCGACAAGTCGATGTGGCGGGGCCTCGGCGTCGCCATGAAGTCGCTTTCGGCCGACGACGCGCTGCGCTGCGTCGTGCTGCGCGGCGCAGGCGGCAAGGCTTTCGCGGCGGGCGCCGACATCGCCGAGTTCGCGGCCAAGCGCAGGCCGCAGTTCAGCGGCCGCTAGCCGGGCGCGAGGCAACACCCCCGAACCGGACAGGCAGACCGACATGGCGCTCACCGCTCACCCTTCGCCGCCCGCGCAGCCGGCCACCATGAACACGCTGGCGCTGCGTCTGAAGAACATGGCGCGCGGGCACCTGCTCGCCGCGTGCTTTGCGTTGGTGGGGGTGATCGGCTGCGTCGATTATTTCAGCGGTTACGAGATGAACGTGACGACGCTGTACCTCGCGCCGATATTCGTCGCCGCGTGGACGCTCGGCACCACCGCTGCGCTGGTGATAGCGCTCGCCTCGATGGCGGCCTGGACGATCTCGGCGGTCAGTACCGATCACGCGTATTCGCTGCCCATGCTGCACGCGGGGGAAGGCGCCATACAGTTTGCGATGTTCATACTGTTCGGCTTCGTGATCTCGAAGCTCAGGAACGCGCTCAGCCACGCGGACGAGCGCTTCGCGACCGTGCTCGAAGGACTCAACGTCGCCGTCTACGTCTCCGACGCCGCGACCGGCGAGGTGCTTTATGCGAACGAGCAGTTCCGCAAGACGTTCCCCGCCGG
>CAZULX010000617.1:0-4151 GCA_964621335.1 uncultured Streptomycetaceae bacterium | reverse complement strand
TCGTGCATGCGAGTCACGATCTCGCGCTCGCCGAGGTCCCGTCATTGTGCGCGGGCCGCGCCGACCTCGAGATCGTCTTTCGCGGCTCCGAAGCCGCGCTCGAAGCGCTCGCCGGCGGCAGATGCGATCTCGCGGGCTTCCCTGGGGCTGACGCGTTGCCGCGTGCGGCCGCGGCGGCCGCGGCGCTCGGTCGCTGGCTCGATCCGCGCAAGCACGCGCTGGTGAACCTCATCACGCGCGAGCAGGGCCTCATCGCCGCGCCGGACTCGCACATACGCAGCGTGCACGACCTCACGCGCCCCGGGGTGCGCTTCATCAACCGCCAGAGCGGGGGCGCCTCGACAGCGGCCTCGCGCGCCGATTCGGTCGCTTCCGCAGTCGCCGACGGCCGTGCCGACGCCGGTTTCGGCCTGCGCGCCGATGCCGCGCGCTTCAGGCTCGATTTCGTTCCGCTCGCGGTCGAGCGCTATTTCCTCGCGTTTACGCGTGCGTCGGCGCGTGCCGCGGGCATGCAGGCCTTTCTGGACGTGCTGCGGGGCGACGGTTTCGCAGCGGCGGTGGCGCGCCTGCCGGGTTACGCGGCGAGCAAGGCGGGCACCCGTGCCGAGCTCGGCGCGGCGCTCGAATGGGTCAAGCGGCGCAGCGCGAAGTGAACGATCTCGGCGCGGCATTTCACGAAGCAGGGCGGCTGGTGACGGCGCTCGATCCGGCGCTCATCGAGATCGTCGTGCTGAGCGTGCAGGTGAGCCTGAGCGCGGTCCTCATCGCGGCGCTCCTCGGGCTTCCGCTCGGCGCCGCGATCGCAGTCGAGCGCTTCCCCGGACGTCAGGCGCTCATCGTGGTCCTGAACGCGCTCATGGGTCTACCGCCGGTGGTCGTCGGGCTGCTGGTCTATCTGCTGCTTTCGCGCGCGGGTCCGCTCGGCGCGCTCGGCATCCTCTTCACCCCGTCGGCGATGGTCATCGCGCAGGCGGTGCTGGTGACTCCCATCATCGCGGCGCTCTCGCGGCAGACCCTCGAGGACGCGTGGCACGAATACGAAGAGCAGCTGCGCTCCCTGGGCGCGTCCCGCCATACCGCGGCGCTCACGCTGCTCTGGGACAGCCGCTATTCGCTGGTGACGGTTGTCCTCGCGGGCTTCGGGCGCGCCGCCGCGGAAGTCGGCGCGGTCATGATCGTCGGCGGCAACATCGACGGCGTCACGCGCGTCATGACGACCGCGATCGCGCTCGAGACGAGCAAGGGCGATCTGCCGCTCGCGCTCGCGCTCGGACTGGTGCTGATCGCGCTCGTGGTCGCCCTCAACGCGTGCGCGGCCTCGTTGCGAGCGTTGGCAGCGCGGCGTTTCGGCTAGCGCCGTGCTGCCGCTTTCTCTCGAAGACGTGAGCTTTGTCGTCGACGGGCGCCGCATACTCGATGCGCTCACCGTGGAGATCGGCGCCGGTCCGCGCACCGTGATCCTCGGCCCGAACGGCGCGGGCAAAAGCGTGCTCATGCGCATCTGCCACGGCCTGATGAAGCCCACTCAAGGGCGCGTGCGCTGGCTGGGCGCCAACGGCGGCCGCAGACAGGCGATGGTTTTCCAGCGGCCGGTGATGCTGCGCCGGTCGGCGCTCGGCAACGCGATGTACGGGCTCAGGCTCGCCGGTTTCTCGCGCAGCGAATGCAGGCTGCGCGCGCTCGACGTGCTGGAAGCGGTAGGCCTCGAACGGCGTGCGCATCAGCCGGCGAGGCTGCTCTCCGGCGGCGAGCAGCAGAAGCTCGCGCTGGCGCGCGCCTGGGCGCTCGGCCCCGAAGTGCTGTTCCTGGACGAGCCGACGGCGAACCTCGACCCGCTCGCAACGCGCGAGGTCGAATCGATCATCGGCCAGATCCGCGCCGGCGGCACCAAGATCGTGATGACCACGCACAACCTCGGCCAGGCGCGGCGACTGGGCGACGAGATCCTCTTCATAGACCGCGGACGCCTGGTCGAGCGGGCGCCCATCGATCGCTTCTTTGCCGCGCCGGAATCGTCCGAAGCCGCGGCTTTCATAAAAGGAGAGCTGCCGTGGAAATGAGGAGAGCAATCGGGCGTGTGCTGATCGCGCTTTGCAGCGTCGTGCCTGCAGCGCCGGCGCTGGCGCAATCGTTCATCACCGTTGCGTCGACCACCTCGACCGAGCAGTCGGGCCTCTTCAAGCGCCTCCTGCCCCTCTTCCAGAAGAAGACCGGCATCCAGGTGAGGGTGGTTGCGCTCGGCACCGGTCAGGCGCTCGACCTCGCCCGGCGCGGCGACGCCGATGTCGTATTCGTGCACGCCAGAAACGCCGAGGAGAAGTTCATCGCCGAAGGGCACGGGTTGAAGCGCGTCCCGGTGATGTACAACGATTTCGTCATCATCGGACCGCGGCGTGATCCGGCGCGCATCGACGGCAGCAAGGACACGCTCGAAGCTCTGAAGAAAATCCGTACGGCGGCTGCGCCTTTCGTGTCGCGCGGCGACCGCAGCGGCACGCACCTCGCCGAGATCGAGCTCTGGTCGCGCGCGGGCGTAGACATTGCGAAGGACAAGGGTCCGTGGTATCGCGAGACCGGGCAGGGCATGGGGCCGGCGCTCAACACCGCCTCGTCGATGAACGCTTATCTCATCGCAGACCGTGCGACGTGGCTTGCGTTCAGGAACCGCGGCGAGCTCGCTATCCTCGTCGAAGGCGACAAGCGGCTCTTCAATCAGTACGGCGTCATCCTGGTGAACCCGGCGAGACACCCTCACGTGAAGCGCGCGGAGGGTCAGGCTTTCATCGACTGGATCGTCTCGCCCGAAGGACAGAAAGCGATCGCCGAGTACAGGATCGGGGGCGAGCAGCTTTTCTTTCCCAACGCGCACGAGGCGGGCGCGTAGCGCGGCAGGCGACCCGGTCGCGGGCTACGCCTGGTGTATGGGGCGCTTGCGCTCCCGCAGGTGCCCGCCGCGATGACGCGTCATGACGGCCTGCATTTCGGACAGTATGGACATCGCAACCTCGGTAGGACCCTCCGATCCGATGTCGAGACCGACCGGGGCGTAAAGGCGCTCGAGCTGATCGGAGGAAGGCTCTAATCCCTTCTCCTTCAAATCACCGAGGAGCTGATCGGTGCGTCTGCGCGGTCCCAGCAGGCCGAGATAGGCGACCGGCGAAGGCAGCAGCAACTCGAGGAGCTCGAGGTCGCGCAGGTAGTTGTGAGTCATGACGAGCGCGAGCGTGTCGCCGTCCAGCGCGATCGCAGTGACATTCTCCCTGGGCGTGCCTACGACGACCCGGTCGGCTTCGGGAAAGCGCTCCCGGGTCGCGTAAGCGGGCCGGTGATCGGCGAGAGTCACGTGCCAGCCCAGCTCTTTCGCCAGCCGCACCACCGGCATCGCGTCGTGCCCTGCGCCGAACACAACGAGCGGCGTCGGCGGATCGATGCGCTCGAGGAATACGAGGGCAGAGCCGCTTTCCAGCGCTATCCTGACGAGCGCAGCGTCTTCGCGCAGCACATTCAAGGCATCCTCGATCCGGGCTTTCAGAGCGGAATCACCGATGTCCGAGCTACGCGTCCCGTTCCGCAGTAAAAGCCGGCGGCCGATGCGGACCGCAGTGGTGCCTTCGGTGCGCACGATCGTCGCCGCCATTCCGGGCACGCGCTCCGCGAGGCACGACTTTGCGAACTCGATGAAATCGACGCGCCAGACGAGCAAGGCGCCGAGGACGACTCCCAGGACGATGCCCAGGGCGGCTCCGATCAGCGCGGTGATGACGCTCTCGTAGCGGATCATCCGGCGGACCTGCCGACGGGTCATGCCGATCGCCCGCAGCATGCCGAGCTCCCGCGTGCGCTCGAAGACCGTCAGGACCAGCGTGTTCACGATCCCGAACAGGCTGACGACGACGGAGAGCGCGAGCAGCACGTAGAGGATGTTGAGGATCGAGCTGAGCCCGGAGATCTGGTTGTCGACGAACTCGTCTCGCGTCTGCGCCTTCGCGACCGGGTAGGCCTCCAGCCCCTGTTCGAGCGCGGCGAGGTTCTCGTCGGTCTGCCCGCCCTCCATGCGCACGAACGAGTAGAGGTTGCGCGGATTCTCGTTGTGCTCGTCCCATTCGGCCTGCGAGACCGTCACGTTGCCGAAAGGCGACCCGCCGGCCGGC
>CAZULX010000616.1:0-3957 GCA_964621335.1 uncultured Streptomycetaceae bacterium | reverse complement strand
CGCTCGCGAAAGGAAACAACGTGCAGCCATCCGCCAATCGCCGTTCGAGCCTGCGCGAGCTCATCGCGCTCGAGAAGGCCTATCTCGCGCCCGCGGTATTCAACCCGCTGTGCGCAAAAATCGCGCAGGCCGCGGGCTTCGAGATGCTCTATCTCGGCGGAGGCACGCTCGGCTACGTCAAATGCGGCCTGGAAGCGAACCTGAACATCACCGAGCTCGCGCAGGCCGGCATCGAGATACGCGCGGCGTCCGATCTTCCGCTGATACTGGATGGCGCGTGCGGTTTCGGCGATCCCATGCACATGCACCACGTGATTCCGCTGGCGGAAGCCGCGGGTTTCGCGGCGATCGAGATCGAGGACCAGATCCTGCCCAAGCGCGCGCACCACCACCTCGGCGTCGAGCACATGATCTCGCAGGAGCTCATGGCGGCGAAAGTGCGCGAGGCGGCGGCCGCGCGGCGGAGCCGCGATTTCCTCATCATCGCCCGCACCAACGGCATACGCGCAAGCGACATGGACGACGCGATGAGACGCGCCGAGGCCTACCGGGAAGCAGGCGCCGACGTGATTTACGCGGGTGTCCGCAACCCCGAAGAGATGCGCTTCGTGGGGGCGCGCCTGGGCGCGCCGCTCATGTTTTCGCTGCCCGGCGAAAGTTACCGGGAGATCGGAATTTCGCTGGAGGAGCTCGCGCGACTCGGCTATCGCATCATCAGCGTGACCACGACCCAGCTCGCTTTTCATCGCGCGATGCAGCAGACCTACGCCGCCATCCTGCGCGGCGAGCCCAATCCCGCGATGGGGGGCGTCACGCGCAAGGCCGAGCAGGCGGCGCTGCACGATACGCTGGGTTTCGACGAGCTCATCCGGATCGAGAAGCGCACCGTCGAGAAATAGGTCTTCAGCCGCGTGAGCGGCGTTGGATTCGGCTTCGCGTGGAATAGTCCCACGGCGCCGGGTGTTAGCAGTTCGATGTCTCAAACCCGAGGGGGAGTTGGCCATGAGCTTCATGCAACGCTGGACCGGATTATCGATCGTCGCCGCCCTTTTCGCGCTGCTCGGCGGCTGCGCGTCGATGGGAGGCGGGGACATAGCGATCAGGGCGACCGGCGCCGAGGAGGTGCCCCCGGTCAGCACCAGTGCGACCGCGACGGGCACTCTGAACGTCGCCGCGGATCGCACGGTCAGCGGCAGCTTCAAGACCCAGGGTGCCGCCATCACGGCTGCGCACATCCACGAGGCCGCGGCGGGAAGCAACGGCCCGGTGATCGTCCCGCTGGCGAAGAAAGGCGACAACGAGTGGGTCGTGCCCGCGGACAAGAAGCTGACCGCGGCGCAGTACGACGCCTTCAAGGCCGGAAGGCTGTACGTGAATTTCCACAGCGCGAAGCACAAGGGCGGCGAAGTTCGCGCGCAGATCAGGCCCTCGGGCGGCGGGGGCGGAAGCGGCTACTAGGAACGGCAGCTCGCGAGCATGGGGGCGCTCCGGCGCCCCCTTTTTTTGCGCCGCGGGAGCCTGCGCGCGCTGCAATTTGATGTCCGCCACAGGGATAACGAAGTGCCTATTTTCCACATGATTTCCGGCGCGCCCGATCCGGTCGCGCCTTTCAGCCACGCCGTCGAAGCCGACGGCTGGGTCTTCGTCACCGGCCAGATGCCTTTCATCGGCATCGAGAATACGTCCGCCTATCCCGTGGGCATCGAGGCGCAGACGCGCCAGGTGATGGAGAACTTGAAGCGCGTGCTCGCCGGCTGCGCGCTGGGAATGGGAAACGTCGTCGCCGCGCGGGTGTTCCTCACCCACTTCGAAGAGGATTACGAGAAGATGAACGCGGTGTACGCGAGCTACTTCACGGTGGGGCGGCGGCCCGCGCGCACCTGCGTCGGCGTCACCGCGCTCGCCCGCGGGGCGCGCGTGGAGATCGACTTCGTGGCGCGGCGGGAGAAGAGCTAAAAGGTCATTTGCCGAACCGGGGTTTCGCTTTCGCGTAGGGCTCGGTCGCGAATGCGGAATCGGGTACGTTGCCCTTGATCGTGCCCGCCTTCCTGAAAATGTCCGCCATGTGCTTCAGCATCGCGACGTCCGCGGGCTCGAGGCTCGTCATATAGATCGCGTTCCACTGCTTCGCGTAGCCCTGCGCGTCGTCGGGCTTCATGTTCGCGGCTTTCTGCAGGATTTCCGCGACGCGCGGCGTGTTGCGCCCGCCCCAGTCCGTGGCCTCTTTCATGCCGACGACGAACTTCACCATCGCTTCGCCGTTCTTGGCGAGGTAATCGCTGCGCACCGCGCCCACGCCGATCACCGGCGCCGAGCTCGACTTGGTGAGCTTCTTCCACTCGTCGACGTAATTGCCGAGCTTGCGCAGCTTCACTTCGTTCAGCTGCGCGATGGTGGTGACGCGCAGCGCGGCGGCCTGTACTTCGCCCTGGATCAGAAACTGCGCGAGCCGCGGCTCGTTGCCCGGGACGGCGGTGTAGTCGCTTCCCTTCAAGCCATGGTTGCCTGCGAGGAGCGCGAGGGCGAGGGAATGCGTGGCGCTGCCCGGAGGCGACATGCCGACTTTCTTGCCCTTGAAGTCGGCGAGAGACTTGATCGGCGAGGTTTGCAGCACCACGAAATCGACCGCTGCGATCTGCGTCGCCAGCACGATCCTCACCGGCACGCCGTCGGCGGCGATGCTGAGCGCGCCGGCCGCGCTCGCGCCGAACGCAACGTCGATCGAGCCCGAGACCAGCCCTTTGGTGGGGCCGTTCACGTCGGCGAACTTGATCCATTCGACGTCGAGCCCCTGCTTCTCGAGGAATTTCATCTGCTCGATCGTCGAGCCGAAGCCGAGGCTCACGCCGCTCGTCCAGTAACCGACCCTGATCTTCTGCGCGTGCGCGGCCGGCGCTGCGAGCGCGAACGCGAGCAGTATTGCGCTGGCGACTGCGGCCCATCGATTGCGGTGCATGGCGTTGCTCCCTTGTGTGATGTTTCGGCGGTACGTCGTATATATCATCTCAGCGCCAGCGGCGCATGTCGAACTCGAACGCATCGAGATCGCGGTGCCAGACCGCGAAATCGGCGGTGACGGTGAGTATCCACGTCTGCGCCGGAGCTATCGGCGCGGGTGCGCTGAACGCTGCGGGCGCGAGCACCGCACCGCAGCGCCCGGCGTCGGGATCGCGCACCGAGCCATAGAGAATGAGACCGGCTCCCGCCTCGCGCGCGACGCGCGCGAAAGCCTGCGTGGGCCCATAGTCGTCGGGGTGGCGCCATGCGGCCGCGTCTTTCGAATACGGCGGACGCTCGAGATCGGCGGCGCTCGCCCGCACTGCAACCTGGAACAGCGTCTGCGGCGCGGGCCCGAGCGCCGTCAAGCCTTTGCTGTGCGTGAGAAAGCGCCAGCGCCAGTAGCCCAACTCGGCGCACGCGGTGCGAACGCTCCCCGCACCGTAGAAAACCCCCGGATCCTGCGTGCCGCGAAAGCGCGACGGGTGCGGGGAGCGGTAGCGGAAAGGCGTGAAGAGGAGGTAATGAAGGCGCTCTGCCGCCGCCGGCACCGGCGGCTTGGTCGCCTCGAGGATGTCCTCAAGCACGCGCTGTTCATCGAGGTCGTCGACGAGACGGCGCGTCGACGCTACGTGCTGCGCTTCGACGGCGCGCCACAGCCGCGCGGAGACCCGCGCGGCCCTAGCTTTTACCGCGCGCGGCGTCCAGGTACTGGACGACACGGACGAGCCCTTCCACGCTGGAGAGGAGACTCCGGGGCACCGCGCCGAGCGCGGTATTTTCGCTCCCCAGCCACGCGCGGGCCTGGGCCTCGTTCGAGCCGACCAGGGCGTCGAGCGAGCGGTAGAGACGCACGAAAAGCGCCGCCAGCTCCCAGGTTTTCTGCTCGGGCCCCAGCGCGTACGACCCGGTAGCGATGCGCGAGACCGTCGCGCGGCTCACGCCGAGGATGGGCGCGAG
>CAZULX010000615.1:0-7588 GCA_964621335.1 uncultured Streptomycetaceae bacterium | reverse complement strand
CTGCATGGAGCGCGCCATTTTCTCCGCGCCGCCCGGCTCGCGCGCGACGTCGACGTAGTCCGCGCCGGCTTCTTCCAGCGGCAGCCTGATGAATTCCCCGCGTCCGGGGTTCGCTGCGTGGTAGTAGAGCTCGTAGGTCATGGCGGTGCCCGGTCGAAAGTTCGCGGGAGATAAGTGTGGCAGAGCGTTCAGCCGCTTGCACGCGTGATACAATTGATGCAATTTGTATCACAGGAGTAGCGGCCATGGGTGCCAGCATCAACGCGCGCCTGCCGTTGCGTGTGGAGCAGAAGCTCGCGGAGTATTGCGCAAAGCGAGGCATCAAGCGCTCCGAAGCGGTAATCGACGCACTGAATCGCCTTCTGGACGGGGAAAGCGGTGGGGCGAACGGATACTCTCTGGCGGCGGATCTGATTCCCGATGAAGGCGTAGGGGACGTGCAGTCGGATAACGTACGGACGCTCGCACGCAAGGCCTTCCGTGGCTCGCGCGCTCGTTGACACCGGGGCGGTCGTCGCGCTCGTCAATCGTTCGGATCGCCACCACCAGGCAGCCCGCGACTGGTTCAGTCACTATCGCGGAACACTGCTCACGACCGAAGCCGTAATAACGGAAACGGCTTACGTTTTCGCTTCGAGCCGGACCCACCAGCGCGCGGCGCTCCTGTGGTTCGAGCGGGCGCGCGAGGCGGGCATACTCGAAGTGGAGCCGATAGCGAGCTATGCCGCGTTGGACGAGATTATTGCGCGCTACGCGAAGCTTCCATGCGACTATGCGGACGCGACGCTGATCGCCCTGGCCGAGCGCACGGGCGTCTCGGTCATCGCCACTATCGATCAACGGGACTTTTCGGTCTATCGGCATAGCCGCCGCAAGCGCTTTCGAATCGTGCTCGGCGGCTGAACGAGTCAGCTCACGGCTGCGGTACACTCGGCTTTCGTTACCTCGTCATCCCGCCACCGGTAGGCCTCGTTGTCCTCAGCCCTTTCCATCCTCGAGACCGTCTTCGGCTATCGCGAATTCCGCGGCGCGCAAGGCGAGATCATCGAGCACGTCGCCGCGGGGGGCGACGCGCTCGTGCTCATGCCGACGGGCGGCGGCAAGTCGCTGTGCTATCAGATCCCCGCGCTCATGCGCGAAGGCTGCGCGGTGGTGATCTCGCCGCTGATCGCGCTCATGCACGACCAGGTCGGCGCGCTGCTCGAAGCCGGCGTGAGCGCCGCGGTGCTCAATTCCTCGCTCGATGCCGGGACCGCGGCACGCACCGAGCGCGATTTCGCGAGCGGCACGCTCGACCTGATCTACGTCGCGCCCGAGCGGCTCCTCACGCCGCGCTTTCTTGATCTCCTGCGGCGCACGAAGGTGGCGCTGTTCGCGATCGACGAAGCGCATTGCGTCTCGCAGTGGGGCCACGATTTCAGGCCCGAATACATCCAGCTCTCGGCCCTGCACGAGCAGTTCCCCAACGTCCCGCGCATCGCGCTCACCGCGACCGCGGACGAAGTCACGCGCACCGAGATCCTGCAGCGCCTCAAGCTCGAGAAAGCCCGCATTTTCGTTTCGAGCTTCGACCGCCCGAACATCCGCTACACCATCGTCGGAAAGGCGAGCGCGCGCGACCAGCTGCTGCGCTTCATCCGCGCCGAGCACGCCGGCGAAGCCGGCATCGTCTACTGCCTTTCGCGCCGCAAAGTCGACGAGACCGCCGCCTGGCTGACCGCGCAGGGCGTGCCGGCGCTGCCCTATCACGCCGGGATGGACGCGGCGACGCGCGCGAAACACCAGGAGCGCTTCGTCAATGGCGACGGCATGGTGATCGTCGCCACCATCGCGTTCGGCATGGGCATCGACAAACCCGACGTGCGCTTCGTCGCGCATCTCGACCTGCCGAAAAGCATAGAGGCGTATTACCAGGAGACCGGGCGCGCCGGCCGCGACGGCCTGCCGGCGGACGCGTGGATGGCGTACGGCCTCGGCGACGTCGTCCAGCAGCGCCGCATGATCGAGGAATCGGAAGCGGACGAAACCTTCAAGCGCGTGTCCTATCGCAAGCTCGACGCGCTGGTGGGCCTCGCGGAATCGGCGAGCTGCCGCCGCGTGCGGCTGCTCGCGTACTTCGGCGAAGCGGCAACGCCTTGCGGCAACTGCGACGTTTGCATCGAGCCGCCGCGCGTGTGGGACGGCAGCGAAGCGGCGCAGAAAGCGCTCTCGTGTGCCTATCGCACCGGGCAGCGCTTCGGCGCGGGGCATCTCATCGACGTCCTCCGCGGCAATGCGACCGAGCGCGTGCAGCGCTACGCCCACGACGCGCTGTCGACCTGGAGGATCGGCGCCGACCTGAGCGACCAGCAGTGGCGCGCGGTGTTCAGGCAGCTCGTCGCGCTCGGATTCCTGGAGCCTGACGCCGAAGCATTCGGCGCGCTCAAGCTTACGGACGCCGCCCGCGGCGTCTTGAGAGGCGAGGTGAGCGTCTCCTTCAGGGAAGACGCGGAAAGGCCGCGCAAGCGCGATCGCGCGCGCAAGGCCGCCGCCGCGCCCCTGGCGCCGCACGCCGCGCCGCTGCTCGATGCCCTGCGCGAATGGCGCCTCTCGACCGCGCGCGACCACGGCGTTCCGGCGTACGTGGTTTTCCACGATGCGACGCTGGCGGCGATCGCCGCGGCGCGCCCGCGCACGCTCGACGACCTGCGCGGGATCACCGGCATCGGCGCGACGAAGCTCGAGCGCTACGGCCCCGCGCTCCTTGCGATCACGGGCGAGCAGCAGTAGAGCACTCAGAGCGACGGATCGCCGCGCCCCGTCGCCACGCCGGCGTCCGCAATGAGCGAGCCCTGTGTCCCGAGATAGAGCGTCACGCCGAGCTCGTGAGCCATGTCGAGCGCGAGATGAAGATCCTTGCGCAGATTGGGGGGCGTGACACCCGCGGGAGTCGCTTCGAGCATGCCTTTCCAGCGCGGGCCGAGATCGTGCCAGAGCTGGAGCACGGCGCTCCCCGCGATGCCGTCTTTCAGAATTTCCTTCAGCACCGCGGGATCGACGCCCGCGGCCGCGCCGAGCGAGAGGCCTTCGAGGAGCGCCATCACATTCAGGCTGAATACGAGCTGGTGCGCGAGCTTGGCGGCCTGGCCGGCGCCGATGTTGCCCGCGCGCGTGATCCTGTTCGCGATCGCCTGCAGCACCGGCATCGCGCGCTCGAGCACCGCCTGCCTGCCGCCGACCATCATGCTGAGCGTGCCGTCGGAAGCCGCCAGGTAACCGCCGGAGATCGGCGCGTCGAGCGTGTCGCCTCCGCGCTCGGCGATCGCGCCGGAGAGCTCCTGCACCGGTGCCGGGCCGAGCGTGCTGCCGATGACGACGATCGTTTCGTCGCGGATCGCAGTGAGGATGCCGCGCGGGCCGCCGATCACGTCGTCGGTCTGCGCGTAATCGGAAACCAGCGTGATGATGAGCCCGCTCTTATGCGCGACGTCGGCGGGCGAATCGCACGCGATGGCGCCCGCGGCGGCGACCGCAGCCACCGCGTCCTGGCGCACGTCGTAGACCGCGACTTCGAAGCCTTGCGCGACCAGGCGCTCGGCGACCGGCCTGCCGAGCACTCCCAGCCCGATGACGCCAACTTTCTTGTCCATTGCCTGTTCCCTTCATTCATGCACGCCGCGCCGATCGGTGCGATTATGCGGCTGGCACTCATGCTGTCAATCGAAACGGATGCACATGGCGACAGAAGATTCACTACGCGTAGCGCTCTACGCGAATGCAGGAAGCACGTTGTTCCATTACGAAATCGACGTCGAGGCGGCGACGCTCAAGCGCGTCGATTCGGTCACGCTGCCGGTGGGCGTGCAGTACGCGTGGCGGCACCCGGGCCTCGCTTTTCTCTACGTCGCGTGCAGCAACGGCTCGCCCGGGGTGCTCGGAGACGTGCACAGCGTCGTCGCGCTGCGCATCGACGTAACCGGCGCGCTCCAGCCGCACGGCGATCCGGTTGCGCTCGCGGCGCGTCCGATTCACATCACGACCGACGTGCCCGGCGAGCACGTCCTCATCGCCTACAACAACCCGAGCGGACTCACGGTGCACCGCATCCGGCAGAACGGTACGCTCAGCAGCGCGCTCGAGCAGCAGACGCAGCCGGACGTCGGTGTGTTCGCCCACCAGGTGCGCGTCATGCCTTCGAACAACGCGGTCATACTCGTCGCGCGCGGGAACGATGCGACGGACAAAAGCCCCGAGCAACCCGGCGCGCTGAAGATATACGACTACCAGTACGGCGCGCTCACGAACAAAGCCTCGATCGCGCCCAAGGGCGGCAAGGCCTTCGGCCCGCGCCACCTCGATTTTCATCCGACGCAGCCGTGGGTCTACGTCTCGCTCGAACGCCAGAACCGCATCCACGTCTACAGGATGCAGGCGGACACGCTCGAGCCCGACCCTGCCTACGCTGCGGACACGCTCGCCGAGCCGCGCAACGTACGGCCGGAGCAGCGCGCGGGAGCGATCCGTGTGCACCCGGGCGGAAAGTTCGTCTACGTCGCGAACCGCGCGAGCGGAACCACGACGATCGCAGGCCGGCACGTCTTCGCGGGCGGGGAGAACAACATCGCGGTCTACGCGCTGAACGAGCGCACCGGCAAGCCCGCGCTCGTCCAGCACGCCGACAGCCACGGTTACGTGCCGCGCACTTTCGCGATCGACCCGACGGGGAAGCTCCTCGTGGCGGCGAACTCGGAGGCGCTCGCCGTGGCGAGCGGCGCGGCGGTCGAAGAGGTGACCGCGAACCTCGCGCTCTTCACCATCGGCGACGACGGCAAGCTCACCCACGTCGCGACACACGACATCGACACGGCAGGAGCCGCGCTGTTCTGGATGGGGCTCGTCGCCCTGCCAGCGCGCCCACACTACATGACCGCCCGCTGATGATCCCATGAGAATCTTCGACCGATTCGATCTCGGAACCAGGTTCACGCTGCTGATGGCGCTGGTTCCTCGCCGGCAGCACCGGCGGCATCGGGCGTGCAGCGTGAGAAAAGTCCTGCGTGCCCCCGGTTCCAAAGGCATAGGTTAGCCACACGAACGAAAGGGCAAACCCGGCCGAAAGGCGGGGACGCAAAGTTACCGGCCTAAAGAGGCTTTAGCCTCCACGGCAG
The DNA here is from genome assembly GCA_964621335.1 of uncultured Streptomycetaceae bacterium. Lineage (GTDB taxonomy): Bacteria > Pseudomonadota > Gammaproteobacteria > Burkholderiales > SG8-41 > JAQGMV01. The sequence goes on along the minus strand of CAZULX010000615.1, from coordinate 2,441 downwards.
CGGGATCGCCGAAACGCCGCCAGCGCGAGGCACGCACTGGCGCATTCCGTCCTCCTTTCGCTCGCCTTTCAACCTTATGGAGGCGATCATGAAAGACAACACCAGCGTACTCGAAGCCGATCTGGACTACGCCGCGCGGATGGTTATCAAGGGTTACGGAACTGCCGAGCAGGCTGCGCAGGCGTGCGGCGTGCGCCTGTCGGACGTGCAGGCGCGCCTCGCGCGCGAGCCGGCGCCGGGGTATGGCTCGCAGGAGCAGCGATACTTCTGACGGCGTCCGCGCTTACGCGCGTTTCAGCGTAAGCGGTCCCGGCCTGTCTCTAAACGGCAGGCCGGGAATCACGCCGATCCGGGCCGGGTGCGATAATCGGGCGCCATGGCAAACGCTATCCACTCGACGGACGGCAACCCGCGCGACGACCTGCTCGACGCGGGCGTCCCCCCGGAAGCCACCGCATACTCGACCGGCATCCTGCCTTCGCACGAGCTCGAGCACCAGATCAGGCTGACGAAGGAGATCTTCGCGCTCGAGCCGATCGAGGACAGCCAGATTCAGCCCGCCAGCATCGATCTGCGCCTGGGACCCGTCGCCTACCGCGTGCGCGCGAGCTTTCTGCCGGGGAAAGACGCGAGCGTCGAAGAGCGGCTCGAAGACCTGGCGATGCACAAGATGGACATCTCGGGGGGCGGGGTGCTCGAGCGCGGATGCGTCTACATCGTGCCGCTGCTCGAAGGGCTGTCGCTCAGGCACCGCACTTCGGCGATGGGCAATCCCAAGAGCTCGACCGGCCGGCTCGACGTCTTCACGCGCCTCATAACCGATTACGGCACCGAGTTCGACCGCGTTCGCGAGCAGTACAAAGGGCCGCTCTACGCCGAAGTGTCGCCGCGGACTTTCAGCGTGCTGGTGCGCAAGGGCTCGCGCCTTTCGCAGCTGCGCATCCGCCGCGGCAATCCGCCGAGCACCGACGAGGACATGCGGCGGCTCCAGCTCGAGCACAAGGTCGTCGGCTCCGAGATCGGTGAAGACGACATTCGCAACGGCGTGCCGGTGTCGGTCGACGTGCGGGGGAGCGAGACCGGCGGGCTCATCGGCTATCGCGCCAAGAGCCATTCGGGGCTGATCGACATCGACAAGGTCCGCCATTACGACGCAGCCGAGTTCTGGGAACCGGTGCACGCGCCGCGCCGCGGCGGACTGATCCTCGATCCGGCGGAGTTCTACATCCTCGCCTCGCGCGACCCGGTGAGGATACCGCCCACGCACGCCGCGGAGATGATCGCTTACGACACGCTGGTGGGCGAGTTTCGCGTCCATTACGCGGGATTCTTCGATCCCGGATTCGGCCATCCCGATGCGGGCGGCGAAGGCGCGCGCGCGGTGCTCGAAGTGCGCTCGTACGAAGTGCCTTTCGTGATCGAGCACGGGCAGGTCGTCGGGCGTCTCCTCTACGAGCGCCTCACGTCGCCGCCGCGTCGGCTATACGGCGCGGGGCTGCAATCGAATTACCAGCGGCAGGGCATCGCGCTCAGCAAGCATTTCAAGCTTTAGGGGCTCTTAGTCGCTCACCTCGTGCGCGCGCAGCAGGCGTTCGCATTCGTCGAGGAGGTCGAACGCGAGCGGCGACCGGTATCTCGGATCTAGCGATTCCATCATCTCGTGCGCGGTGTACTGGCCGGCCTCCAGCGACAGGGTCGCTGCGAGATGGCGTGCAAGCTCGTCGCTCAGCTCCGAGAGCAGCCGCCGCTCCGGCGCCGCGAGTTGCAGCTTCGAGCGCGACAGCCAGAGCGACGCGAGGCTGGCTCCCTGCGCGAGCGTCATCCACTTGCCGTGCTCGTAATAGGCGGAAAGGCGCTCGGCCGCCAGTGCGAAGAGCAGCGCTTTGCGCGTATCGAGGTCGAGCCCGGGGAGATTTTGCATTGTGCGGCGTAAGTTTTCGGGGCGCGTTACGACAGACGAACGGAGGCACACATGCGCTTGGCCGTTGCCCTTATCCTTGCCCTGCTCGCCGCGCTGCCGGATTCTACGCTTGCCGCGGCGTGCGCTGCGCAAAGCCGCCCGCAGCGCGTGCCGCTCCTCGAGCTCTACACTTCCGAGGGATGCGATAGCTGCCCGCCTGCCGATCGCTGGGTGAGTGAGCTGCCGCGCCGCGGCCTCGACGCGGGGCGCCTGGTCGTTCTCGCGTTTCACGTCGACTACTGGGACAGGCTCGGCTGGATAGATCCTGACGGCCAGTCGCGCTTCAGCGAAAGGCAGCGCCTGGTGAGCAGCCGCAACCGCGCGCGGGTCGTGTATACGCCGCAGACCGTCCTAAACGGCAAGGACTATCGGCGCGGGAGCCACAGTGATTTAGCCGCCCGCGTGGCCGATATCGCCCGTGCTCCTGCCCGAGCGTCGATACGCGTCGTGCTCGAGCCGGCGAGCGACCGCGTCAGCGTGA
>CAZULX010000614.1:0-5732 GCA_964621335.1 uncultured Streptomycetaceae bacterium | reverse complement strand
AATCCGGTGATCGCCGTGCGCTCCGATCTGCCCAAGGAGATGAAGGCCGAGTTGAAAGCGATGTTCCTGAACATGCACAAGGACGATCCCAAGGTGTTCAAGGAAGTCGTGCGCGGCGAGTCCCAGGGCTACAGGGAAGTCCAGCACTCCGTCTACCAGATCGCGATCGACCTGCGCCAGCAACTTGCCAAGGAACGCCGCGGCAAGAAGTGACGCGGTCCCTCACCTGACCCTCTCCCCGCACGCGGGGAGAGCGCAGGTTGGAAGGACACAGAGAGACCCCTCGCCCTACGAAAGTGGGGAGAGAGGGCCGGGGTGAGGGGTAACGCCGTTTGACTCCCGCACTACAGCTCCAGCGCTTCGAGGACGAGTTCGCGCGCCTGCGCAGGCGGCAGCGCGTGCAGCTCTTCGGCTTCGCGATCCTTTTTCTAGTCTTCTTCCAGTTCGCGGCGAGCTTCAGTAATTTCACGCCCGGGCGTCTCGTCGCCGGGCTGCCGCGCATCGGCGAGTACATCGGCATGACGCTGCCCGAGCTCAGGCTCGGGAGCTTCGGGAGCGATCTCGGCGTCTGGTATTACGGGCTCTGGAAGTGGCTCAATCTTCTGGCCGACACGCTGCTCATCGCGCTGATGGCGACCCTGTTCGGCGCGGTCGGCGGCTTTTTCCTGTGTTTTCCCGCCTCGCGCAATCTGGCGAGACGTTTCTGGATCTATTTCCTTTTCCGCCGCCTCGCGGAGATTGCGCGGTGCGTTCCGGAAGTGGTGTATGCCATGGTTTTCGTCGTCGCGTTCGGCATCGGCCCTCTCGCGGGATTTCTTGCGCTAACCGCGCACACCACGGGCGCGCTCGGGAAGCTCTTTGCGGAAGCGAACGAGAACATCGACGAGCGCCAGCTCGAAGGCGTGCGCGCAGCGGGTGGGAACTGGTTCGAGGTGATTCGCTTCGCGGCGCTGCCGCAGGTCCTGCCCAACTTCACGACCTACACCCTGTGGCGCCTGGAGCTGAACATCCGTTCCGCGGCCATCGTGGGCTTCGTCGGGGCTGGCGGAATAGGGCAGGAGCTCTACCAGGCGATCGGCCTGAACTACTACGAGGACGTGAGCGCGATCGTGCTGATGATCGTTCTCACGATCACGCTGATCGATCTCATCTGCGAAAAAATCCGTCACCGCATCATCGGCCGGGAGAACCTGCAATGAGCCTGAGCGCCGCGACCATCGGTTCCGCGGAGCTCGCTGCGCTCCGCGGGCGATACCCGAGGGCTTTCTCGCGAACGCCGCGCGAGCGCGCGATCCTGCTCGCCGTCATGCTCGGCCTGGCTGCGTTCGTCGTGTTCTGCCTGGTGCGCTTCGACGTGACGCCGGCGCGGATCATCAACGGGACGGAACGGTTCGCCAAGATTGCCGGCGCGCTCTTCCCGCCGAGTCCGGGGGATGCCTTCTGGGACCTGTGCAAAGCCATGCTGGAAAGCATCGCAATGGCGTTTCTCGGCACGCTGATCGCCGCCGTCATTGCCGTCCCGCTCGGTTTTCTGGGCGCGCGTAACGTGCTGCCGATCCGCCTCCTGCGCTTTCCGATCCGCCGGTCGTTCGACTTCCTGCGCGGGGTCGACGCGCTCGTGTGGGCGCTCGTTTACGTCCGTGCCGTGGGACTCGGGCCGCTCGCCGGCGTGCTCGCGATCGCGACCACGGACATCGGGATCTTCGCCAAGCTTTTCGCCGAAGCGATCGAGAACGTCGAGAAGAAACAGGTCGAGGGCGTACGGGCCGCGGGCGGCAGCGCCGTCAAGACGGTGCGTTTCGGCATTCTCCCGCAGGTCCTTCCGATCATGCTGTCCAACGTCCTCTACATGTTCGAATCCAATACCCGCTCCGCCACCATACTGGGGATCATCGGCGCCGGCGGCATCGGCTTCGCCCTGTCGGACCGCATTCGCGCTCATCGGTGGGACGAGGTGGGCTTCATCATCATCATGATCATCATCGTCGTCGCGCTCATCGATTTTCTCTCCCACCTGCTGCGCACGAAGGTCCTGAGATCGGGGCTCGACCGCCCGATCGTCGAATGAGCCGGCCGTTCCTGCTCGCGCAGGTCAGTGACCCGCACGTGACCGCCGCCGGCACCTTGTGCCGCGGCGTCGATACGATCGCGATGCTGCGCAGGTGCGTCGCGCAGCTCACCTCGATGCCGCCGCGGCCCGATGCCGTGGCGATCACGGGCGATCTCACCGACAGCGGCCGGGAGGAGCAGTACGCCATGTTGCGCAAGCTGCTCGCGCCTTTCGATGTTCCGCTCTATCTCATTCCCGGCAACCACGACGATCGCGACGTCTTGCGCGCGGCGTTCGCGGACCTGGCTTATCTGCGGCAATCGCCGCGGTTCATCCAGTACGCGATCGAGGACCACGCGCTTCGCATCGTCGCGCTCGACACCGTGATGGGAGAAAGCGGCGGCGAACTCTGCGAAGCGCGTCTGGAATGGCTCGATCGAACGCTCGCCGCAGCGCCCGAGAGGGCGACTGTCGTCCTCATGCACCACCCGCCGTTCCGGACGTTCGTGGCGGGCCTCGACGCGAGCGCGCTGCGCGATCCCGCGCCTTTCGCGGCGGTGATCGCGCGCCACCCGCAGGTCGAGGCGATACTGTGCGGGCACGTGCATCGGCCCATCGAGGTGAGGTTCGCCGGGACGCGCGCGTCCACGTCGCCGAGCTGCGCCCATCAGATCGCGCTCGATTTGACCCCCGGGGCGCCGTTGCGCGCGCTCATGGAGCCTCCGGCGTATCGCCTGCACGCCTACTCGGCCGAAGCAGGGCTCGTTTCCCACACGGTATACGTCGGCGAGTTCGCCGCACCTCGCGCAGGCAATCTGCGATAAATTGCGCTCTCGGTGATGGCTGAGGTCTGTCGATGAGCAAGCCGATTCAAATCCGCATGGGGGGCTATGGGCCTCCGAAGACGACCTGCAGCCGCGCGCTGAAGGTCATGGGCGGGCGCCTGCAAGCCGAATTCGGCGACGCCGTCGACGTGAAATACATCTGGAACGTCATGGACCTCGGCTATCAGGGCGGGGATCTCCTGTGGATGGCCGAGCACGGCATCCTCACGCTGTCGTATCAATCGACGAGCTATCTCGCCGACCGCGTTCCGGAGCTCGAGTTCGCCGATCTGCCTTTCCTGTTCGAAGACGTCGCCCACGCGCGGGCCGCCTGGGACGGCAAGCTCGGCGCCTACCTCACCCGCAAGATCGAGGAGCGCATCGGTTACCGCGTCCTCGGCTATTTCGAAAACGGTTACCGCCATGTGTCGAACAAGCTGCACCCGGTGCACACGCCCGCCGATCTCGCGGGCATGCGAATACGCCTCATGCCCGGCGACATGCATCGCCGCAGCTTCGAGCAGCTCGGCGCCGTGCCGTTCTCTCTCGATCTCAAGCCGGGGCTGGAAGCGGTCGTCTCGGGCACCGTCGACGCACAGGAAAATCCCCTGGCGAACACCGTCGATTACGGCGCCCACAAGGTTCACCGCTTCCACACGTTGACCGGCCATTGTTATCTTTCGCGCGGAATCTATTGCAACAGACGCGAGTTCGAGAGCTGGCCCGCGGCGTTTCAGACGGCGATGCAAAAAGCGGCGCGCGATGCCATCACCGTGCAACGGCAGCTTGCCGTCGAAGAAGAGGACATCGCTCGCAAAGCGATCGAAAGCGCGGGCGGCGCAGTCGTGGAGCTGACGGCGCAGGAGCGTGCCGCGTTTGCGCGCGCGGTCAAGCCGCTGCACGACGAGGCGCGAAAGCGCTTCGGCGAGGAGATGTTCGCCCTACTGAAAGGGTGACGGCCACTTTGCCCATACGGCGACGACGCGTACCCATCGTGGGACGATGATCATCTCGCACGTGATATGAACGGTGGTCTTTTGCACCTGAATGGGTTATTTCCTGCCGCGCTCGCGCTTATCCTCTATTTCGCTCTAAAAGGATAGTGCCCATCAGCTCATGGCACTGCGGTTCATCCGGGCACTTATGGTCGCAACCGCTACAGGAAGCTCAGGTTCTGCGGCACCGACCGGCTGAGGGTGGGCGCCATCTTCGAGATGTTCCTCGCATTCATCCTGGTATCGGCGAACACTGTCGTCGCAGCCATTCCGCCACCGCCCGTGCTGTGGAGACTCCCACCGAGCTTGAGCTTGTTGTGCATCACTTCATGGAAAGCCAGCACCGCCAAGCCACGCGCGAAATCGCCCCCGCCTCCCATCGCCGCCAGCGACTCCCGCACGTAAACCTCGGAAATGTTTCCCGACGAGCGAATCAGCGTGGTTCCGCCCGGGCCCAGCGGCGCGCCCGATGCCACCTGCCGCACCAGGCTGTCCGCCTTGCGGTCGAGGAAATAAATCAGGACTTCGTTGGCGCGGACATCGGTCGCCGAGCTATCCCACCAGAAATCGGAACTGCTATACGGCGTGAGCGGGCTGGTGCATACCTGATCGAAAAACTCCTTCAGGTAGGTCCCAATCACGTACGCTGTCCCCTCCCCCCATATGCCGGGGTTGCTGCCGCGCACCTGGTCTGAAAGTCGAAAGATGTAAGTGCTCATTAAGATGATCGAATCCCTGAAAGCACCGGCTGAACCCCGGCGACTGCGCGTATTCGACGAATAACCTCCGTGCGTCCTCCAGCCCGTCCCCGCCATCGATGACGTGAATCTACATGGCGATGGTTCGATTCTCTCATCCAAGGATACCTGTAATCCGCGCGCGCAAAAAGCGCTGCGCCTACTGTAGTCAGTTCTACACCTTTGGGCGTTCGCTTGACCGGTTTCGCGCCCATGGCCGCCTCGAGCCGGCGCAGGCTCCTGCTGAGGGCAGGCTGGGTCCTCCCAGTGCATCCATTCGAGAGTGCGAAGCGAGCCGTAAGTTATTGCTGACACCGTGATTCGTCAAATACACTGCTGGTCGCCACCCCGATCGGAGAAAGCGATGTACGTCGCACCCGCCCGGCGCCTCACGCTCGCCGGCGCCAGAAGGATGATGGAGACCGCGATCGGCATCGGCGAACGCGAGCGCATTCCGCTCTCGGTGGCCATCGCGGACGCGGGCGGCCACCTGATCCTGTTCGAGCGCATGGACGGGGGCCGCTTCCACACCGTGCACTCTTCGACGACCAAAGCCGTGTGCGCCGCGTCCAACAAACGGCCCACGACCGCCAAAGGGGCGCAAGGCCAGACGCTCGATACCTCCCACGCGATCGGACTCGCGCTCGCGGCCGGTGCCGAGCGCTGGACCGCCATGGAAGGTGGCTACCCGGTCATCGTCGGCGGCGAATGCATCGGCGGCATCGGCGTCTCCGGCGGCACGTGGGAATTCGACGACCGCGTCGCGCGCGAAGCGCTGGGCTCGATCGGGGCGACGTACAACATCGATTCCCCTCACCCTGACCCGCTCCCGGGGGGAGAGGGGGAGCGGAGCGGTCGGTGAGGGAAGTGACTTTGGCGGACGAGCCGCTCAAGGTCGCGTCGATCGGCATCGGCTGGTGGTCCGATGTGCTGGCCGATGCCGTCAAGCGCTCCGGCAAGCTCGAGATCGTCTCGTGCTACACGCGCTCGGAAGACAAGCGCAAAGCCTTCGCTGCGAAGTACGGGTGCAAGGCCGCATCGAGCCTGGATTCCATGCTGGAGGACCGCAGCATCGAGGCGGTCCTCAATACGACGCCCAACAACGTGCACCTCGAGACGACACGCG
>CAZULX010000613.1:0-4400 GCA_964621335.1 uncultured Streptomycetaceae bacterium | reverse complement strand
GGCGGCCACCCTTCCGCGCCGATCCTGCCTGCGATGTTCGCGCTGGCCGATGAAATCGGTGCGACCGGCCGCGACTTCATTACTGCGTACGTCGCGGGCTTCGAAACCGAGTGCAAGATGTCGCTGGGGGTGAACTTCTACCAGTACACGCGCGGATGGCACCCGACGACGACGATCGGCGTCTTCGGCGCCACGGCCGCGTGCGCGAAGCTGCTCGAGCTCGACGACGAACGCACCGCCACCGCGCTGGCGATCGCCGCTTCGCTCGCATCCGGCATCAAGTCGAACTTCGGCACTTACGTGAAACCGCTGCACATCGGTCACTGCGCCCGCAACGGTCTTTTCGCGGCGCTCCTCGCGCGCGACGATTACACCGCGAGCCCGGTTGCTTTCGAGCACAAGCAGGGTTACTTCGAAGTGTTCAACGGCGCGGGCAATTACGATGCCGGAAGAATACTGCCTGCGTGGGGCAGGCCTTTCGACATCGTGACGCCCGGAATTGCCATCAAGCAGTATCCGTGCTGCGGCAGCACTCACCCCGCGATAGACGCGATGCTCGAGCTCGTGCGCAGGCACGACGTGAAGGTCGATGCGGTGGAGCGCATCCAGAGCTGGACTCACGCGCGCCGCCTCGAGCACACCAACCGCCCCGACCCGCAAAGCACCAAGGACGCGAAGTTCAGCGTGCAATACTGTCTCGCGCGCGCTCTCGTCGACCGCAAGGTGGCGATCGAGCATTTCGAAGGCGAGTCGTATAAAGACGCGGAAATACGGCGCGTCACCGCGCTGGTGCAAGTGGCACCGTATACGACGGAGCAATTCCCGGCGGAAAACCATTTCGGCGCGGAAGTGAAAGTGACGCTGCGCGGCGGCTCGGTTCTGGGCGCGAAAGTCGACCGGCCCGCGGGCCGCACGTCGGCGAACCCGCTTACGCCCGAAAGGCTGCGCGAGAAGTTCGAGAACTGCTCGAACCGCGCGATCGCGCCGCGAGCGACCGCTGCGGTCTATGCGGCGATACAGGAATTCGAGAAGCTCACGGACGTGCGCGCGGTGAACGACGCGATGACAATCGAAGTACAGCCGCGGCGCACGACCAGCGCTGCGAAGGCCTGAAAGGAATCGGAAAGTGCAGACCTATGATGTGATCGTAGTCGGAAAAGGCAACGCCGCGCTCTGCGCCGCGCTCTCCGCGCGCGACCAGGGTGCGAGCGTCGCCGTCCTCGAAGCCGCGAGTGAAGACGAATCCGGCGGCAACAGCCGCTTCGCCGGCGGCGTGATGCGCTTCGCTTACGAATCGGTGGACGATCTGAAGCGCGTGACCGAGGTCACCGACGAGGAGATCGCCACGAGCGATTTCGGAACCAACACGCGCGAAGAGTTCTTCGACGATCTCTACCGCTTGACGAGCTACCGCACCGACGCGGATCTCTCGGAGATCCTGGTCACGCAAAGCCTGGACACGATGTCGTGGCTGCGCTCCAAGGGCGTGCGCTTCGTACTGAACTACGGGCGGCAGTCGGGCCTCGTGGACGGCAAGCGCAAGTTCTTCGGACGCATGCCTATCGAAGTCTCCGGGGGCGGCGCGGGCCTCGTGCAGTATCTCGACCAGGCCGCGCGCAAAGCGGGGATCGATGTCTTCTACGACACGCGAGCCACCTCGCTCGTCTACGACGGCGTCAAGGTGCAGGGTGTGCGCGTGCAGCAGAAAGGCGCGCCCGCGGAATTCCGGGCGCAAGCCGTGATCCTCGCGTGCGGCGGCTTCGAAGCGAACCCCGAATGGCGCACGCGCTATCTCGGGCCCGGCTGGGAGCTCGCGAAAGTCCGCGGCAGCCGCTTCAACCAGGGCGACGGGCTCAAGATGGCGCTCGAAATCGGCGCCGCGCCCTACGGGAACTGGTCGGGCTGCCATGCCACCGGCTGGGACCGCTATGCGCCCGAGTTCGGCGACGTCAACGTCGGCGATCAGTTCCAGAAGCACAGCTACATCTTCGGACTGCTCATCAACTCGAGCGGCAGGCGCTTCGTCGACGAAGGCTGGGACTTCCATTCCTTCACCTACGCGAAATACGGCGGCGAAGTGCTGAAGCAGCCCGGTCAGTTCGCGTGGCAGGTCTTCGATTCCAAGGTGACCAAGCTTCTGCGATCGGAATACCGCATCAAGTTCGTGACCAAGGTGAGCGCGAACTCGATCGAGGAGCTTGCGCCGAAGCTGGAAGGGGTCGATGCCGATCGGTTCATCAAGACCGTGCGCGATTACAACGCCGCGGTGCGCGACGACGCCAAGTTCGACCACACGGTGAAGGACGGTAAATCGGCCGCCGGTATCGAGCCGCCGAAGTCGAACTGGGCCCAGAAGCTCGACACGCCGCCGTTCGACGCCTACATGACGACATGCGGCATTACGTTTACTTTCGGGGGCTTGCGCATCGACCGCGAAACGGGCCAGGTTTTCGACGTGCACCTGAAACCGATTCCTGGCCTCTACTGCGCAGGCGAGATGGTGGGCGGCCTTTTCTACTTCAACTATCCCAGCGGCACCGGGCTCGTCTCCGGGGCGGTGTTCGGCAAGCTCGCCGGCACCGGCGCCGGCCGGGCGGTCAAGGCATAACAGGAGCGATCACGATGGCGCACGACGCCGGCAGCGACAACCCTTACACCCGCGGCATCGCCGAATTCGTCTCGGGCCTCACCTACGATGCGATACCGGACGATGTGCGCACGCGCATCAAGCTCCTCATGCTCGATTCGCTGGGTTGCGCGCTTTACGGCGCCGACCTCGAATGGACGCGCATCCTGCAAGAGACGCTGGGTTGTATAGACACCACGCGCAGCGCGGCGGTGTGGGGTACCCGGCTCAAGCTCTCGGCACCGCACGCAGCGCTCGTCAACGGCACGCAGGTGCAGGGCTTCGAGCTGGACGACGTGCACCGCGCGGGGGTGCTGCACGTCGGTGCTGTAGTGCTGCCTGCGCTCATTTCGATCACCGAGCTGAAACCCGGCATGAGCGGCAAGGAGTTCCTCACTTCCGCGGTCGCAGGCTACGAGATCGGTCCGCGGGTGGGACTGTGCATGGGCCCCGAGCACATCGCGCAGGGGTGGCACTCGGGCGCGACGCTCGGCGTCTTTTCGGCCGCATCGGGCGCAGCGCGAGGACTCAAGCTCGACGTGGGCAGGACCGTGCACGCGCTCGGCATCGCGGGCACCCAGGCCGCGGGGCTGATGGCGGCGCAATACGGCGCGATGGTGAAGCGCATGCACGCCGGACGCTCGTCGCAATCGGGCCTTTACGGCGCGCTTTTCGCCGAAGCGGGCTTTACCGGCATCGTGAACGTGCTGGAAAGCGAGTACGGCGGCTACTGCACGACGTTCTCGCGCTCCACCGACCGCTTCAACCTGAAAGAGCTCACCGCGGGTTTCGGGGACGTATGGCAGACGATGGGCGTCGCGCTCAAGTTCTACGCATGCGTCGGCAGCAATCACACGACGCTCGACGCGCTGCGCGACATGAAGCAGGAGCGGCCTTACAAAGCGACCGACGTGCAGAAGATCGTCGTGCGCGGCTCGCAGGTCACGATGGACCACGTCGGCTGGAAATACGTGCCGCAAGGGCTCACTTCGGCGCAATTGAACCTGCCTTACTGCATCGGCACTTATCTGCTGGAAGGCGACTGCGGAGTCGACCAGTTCACCGAAGACAAAGTCGCCGATCCCGAGCGCATGGTTTACGGCGAGAAAGTCGAGGTCCATCACGACGCCGAGATCACCGCCAAAGGCCCGAAGTTCAGGCACATGGTGAAAGTCGAGCTGCATCTCAGGGACGGCACGCGCATGGAGCGCACCGTGGAATCGGCGCGCGGCAGCGAATACAAGTTCGCATCCGAAGCCGATATCGTGGAGAAGTTCGAGAAGCTCGCCGCGAAAGCGCTGCCGCGACCGCAGATCGAGCGCTTGCGCGACGCCATGCTCGGTCTGGACAAGCTCGGCGACGCGACCGGGATCGCCCGCCTGCTCGCGCTCGCCTGAAGCACCCGTGCCGCGCTCGCGCGAAACGCCCCGCGCCGGTGCAAGGCGCCTTCCGTCGAAGCGGCCATAGCGCAACGCCGGCCGCGCGGGTTAACGTATGCCCACCCGAAAAACACGTGGAGGCGCCATGCATCGCACGTCACGCCCGAGTCTTTACGCCGCCTGCATGGCATTGGCGGTCTGCTCCATAGCGGCCGTGCGCGCCGCCGGCATCAAGGCGCAATGAGGGAAGACCTTCAGGACGCCGTTGCCCGCGTCGATGCCGCGCGGCTGTGGCAGCGGCACGCGGAAATGGCGCAGATCGGCGCGATACCGGGCAACGGCGTCAACCGCGCGGCGTTCTCGGCGGAAGACATCCGCGCGCGGCGCCTGCTCGT
>CAZULX010000612.1:0-3173 GCA_964621335.1 uncultured Streptomycetaceae bacterium | reverse complement strand
AAAATCAATCCGCTCTTTTCGCGCTGCCGGTCCTTCGCGAAGGTTTTGGGGCGAACGCGCAGGCGTGTAGGCACCATGTTGACCCTTTGCTCGCGCGATCGCAACGCGCCACGGAAATGAGGGGGTTCGCCACTCGGCGGCCTGCACAGGCGGGCCACGCAGTGGCCCTTCAGCGCCTTCGCCCGCTCTACCAACGCGCTCGGTTCGATCCCTAGCCATCGTAGCGAACGAGATGCGCGTAGCGGTCGGAATATGGCGGACGATTTCAATGAACCAGCTTCGGGACAGAAATTGACCAAAACGTTGACCATGGGCAGAATAGTGGTCATTTAACGAATTGGATCAATCCATAAAGCAGAGGGCGCCCCTGATGCAAACCATTCAAGCCTCCGAATTCAAGGCGAAATGCCTGGCCTTGATGGATGAAGTAGCGCGCACAGGCGAAACCATTCTGGTTACCAAGAACGGCAAGCCGGTGGCCGAGCTGCGCCCGCATCGCAGCCCCCGCGCCAAATCGCTTCTCGGTCTGCACAAGGGCCAGATACAGATTCTGGGCGACATCGTTTCACCGGTAGGAACACGGCTCTGGAAATCCCTCAAGTGATCGTGCTGGACACGCACGTCCTGGCGTGGGCCGACAACGACGAACGTAAGCTCGGCCGCAAGGCAAAGACGCTCATCGACCGGTTCTGGAACGGCGGCAACGTCAGCGTTTGCGCGATATCGTTTTGGGAAGTGGCGCTGTTGCAATCGAAGGGGCGCATCAAACTGCCCGTTGGCGTGGACGAATGGCGCGCACAGCTTCTCGTGGCCGGACTGGTCGAATTGCCAGTAGACGGCGCAATCGGGATTCAAGCCGTCGACCTGAACGGTCTGCCGGATGATCCCGCTGACCGGCTGATCGTCGCGACGGCGTTGCATCATCGCGCCGCGCTCGTGACGGCCGACGAAAAGCTTCTCGCCTGGACCCACCCGCTCATCCGGCACGACGCGCGCGCATAGCATGTAGCGGAAGATTCAGCTCTTGCTGCCGCTTGCGGCTACCTGCGTATACAGTCCGCCGCCGTCGCTGTAATATCCCGGCGGATACTCATTCCGCCAGCTTTCAGAAAAAAGGCGAACATCGTTCGCCTTTTTCGTTATGAGGCGTTTCTGAGCGCACGTTACCAGTCACTCGTCACCCGTCACGGCCTATAGACATGTTCGATTTCATAGCAACGCACAAGAAGTGGATCATGTGGGCCTTCTTCGTGCTGATCATTCCGCCTTTCGCCTTGTTCGGCATGGAGGGCTATTTTCTGGACGCCGCCCGTGGCTCGGTGGTCGCAAAAGTCGGCGATTACGAAATCTCCGAGCTGCAGTTTCAAGAGGCGTTGCGCGAGCGGCAGGAAATGCTGCGGCGCCTGTCGGGCGGCCGGGTCGACGCCGCCCTCCTCGACAGCCCCGAGCAGCGCCAGGCCGCGCTCGACACCCTGGTGCGCCAGCGCGTGCTGCTCCAGCACGGCCTCGACTCTGGGCTTACCGTCACCTCCGACCAGGTCCGGGCGATGATCGCGCAGGCGCCGCTCTTCCAGGAGAACGGCCAGTTTTCGCTCGACACTTACCAGCAGTTTCTGAAGAACCGCAACCAGACCGCGGTCGCCTTCGAGAACAGCGTGCGCCAGGACGTGCTGCTGCAGTCGCTCGCCGATGCCTATTCGGAGACGAGCTTCGTGCCGCGCACCGTCGCGGAACGCCTGCTTCGCATCACCGAGCAGCAGCGCGAAGTGAGCTCGGCGCCCGTCGCCCCCGAGCGTTTCGTATCGGTGGTGAAGCTCGAGGACGACGCGGCGAAAAAATACTACGACGCGCAGCAGGACGAGTTCCGCATACCGGAGCAGGTGCGCGTGGAGTATCTCGTGCTTTCATCGGAAGCCGCGATGGGGCAGGTGCAGATCGATCCGGCGGAAGCGAAGAAGCACTACGAATCGAATCTGCGGCAGTATGGCGTGCCCGAATCGCGCCAGGCGAGCCACATTCTGATCGCCGTGGACAAGGCGGCCGCAGAGGACGCGAAAAAGAAGGCGCGCGCGCTGGCCGATCAAGTCTACGCCGAAGTGAAGAAGAACCCATCGAGCTTCGCCGAGCTCGCCAAGAAGCACTCGCAGGATCCCGGTTCGGCAGCGAAGGGCGGGGATCTGGGGACCTTCGTCCGCGGCTCCATGGTCAAGGCTTTCGACGACGCGGTATTCACCATGAAAGTCGACGAGATTTCGCCGCCCGTCGAGTCCGAGTTCGGTTTCCACATCATACGGGTGACCGGCATCACGCCGAGCCAGGCGCGCAGCTTCGACCAGGCGCGCGCGGAGATCGAGCAGGAGCTGAAGAAGCAGCGCTCGGCACGCCTTTACGCCGAGATGGCGGAGAAGTTCAACAACACGGTTTTCGAGCAGTCGGAGAGCCTCAAACCCGCCGCGGAGCTCGTGAAACAGGCGCCCCGGCAAAGCGGCTGGTTGAACCGCAGCGGCGCCGCGGATCCGCTGCTCAACAATCCCAAGCTCCTGCAGGCGATATTCTCCGAGGACGTGCTCATCAACAAGCGCAACACCGAAGCGGTCGAAATCGCGCCCGGAACGATCGTCGCCGCGCGCGTGATCGAGCACAAGCCGGCTGCGATGCGGCCATTCGGAGAGGTTAAGAGCGAAATCGAGAAAAAGCTGGTGCAGACGCGCGCCTCGCAGCTTGCCGCGCAGGAGGGGCGGCGCCAGCTCGAGGCGCTGCGCCAGGGGACGGACGCGCAGGTCTCGTGGGGCGCACCTCAAATCGTGAGCCGCGCCGATCCGAAGGGGATGCCGGCGACGGTCCTGAGACAGGTGTACAAGGCCGATGCCGCGAAGCTGCCGTCGTATACCGGCGTGGAGTCGGCCGACGGCGGTTACATGCTGCTCAAGATCACGCGTGCGATCGACCCCGACAAGATCGACCGCGCGCAGCAGAAGTCGCTGAGCGAAGGCCTCGCGGAGGTGCTGGGCCAGGAGCAGTTTTCGGCCTTCGTCGAGAGCCTGAAGCAGAAGGCCAAGGTTTCGATCAACAAGGCTCAGCTCGAAAGGAAACAGTGAATGGTGAACGGTGACGAGTGTTTAACCCTCGCTGGCACCCGCCACCCGTCACCCGTCACCCGTCACCCGTCGCCC
>CAZULX010000611.1:0-6222 GCA_964621335.1 uncultured Streptomycetaceae bacterium | reverse complement strand
GATGTTCGCTTGCGCGACGAACTCGGGGCGCGGAGCGAACAGGCGGTTCTCCTGCAATACCGACTCGATCGTGGACGACATGGGGTTCCTCCGGCTTCGGCGTAGTCGCGCGCGAGATGCGCGCATGTTTTTTCGGATCGGCTGCCGCGCATTTATGGAAGCATTAAACGCAGCCCTTGTAAAGGCGTGCGGCAGCCCTCGCGCTGGCAACGGAGACGCATCGCAGGCATACTTACGGTTTCGCGAACGACTACGGCGGGCCGCCCCGCATTGCATGGTAGTGAACCTGGTCAGATCCGGAAGGAAGCAGCCACAGCTATTCTCTGCAAGTGCCGGGGGAACGGCTCGCCACCCCCTCTTCACCGTACCTTCATCCCGTTGCCTGGACGCGCCGATGATCCTGCGCCGCATTGCTTGCATCGTGTTCCCGCTCAGTGCTCTTGGCGCGGCGCCGGCGCACGCGATCGACGGTGTCTCCGTCGAGATCGGAGGCGGCAACGCGGTGGACATGGCGCGCGTCGGCGTCCAGTGGGGCTGGAAGAAGCGCTGGTTTCAGGGCGCGAACTGGCATCTTGGCGGCTATTGGGACGTGGCCGTCGGCTACTGGCATCGCGGCAACGTGCGTGCCGGTGAGCACGACGAGATCGTCGATTTCGGCATCACGCCCGTATTCCGGATCCAGCGGAACGCTCTGGTGGGGCCGTACCTCGAAGCGGCGATCGGATTTCACCTGCTTTCGCACTCCTCGATCGGCGACCGACGCATGAGCACCGCATTCCAGTTCGGCGACCACATCGGCGCGGGCTACCGTTTCGGCGCGAGAGGCAGCTACGACCTCGGCTATCGCTACCAGCACCTCTCGAACGCGAGCATCAAGCGCCCGAACCCGGGCATCAATTTTCACCAGATACGACTGCAGTACAACTTCTGAGTGAGCCAGGTCCTTGCCCGCAAGTGGCGCCCGCGCAGCTTCGAGGAGCTCGTAGGGCAGGAGCACGTGGTGGGCGCGCTCACGAACGCGCTCAGGCAGCAGCGGCTGCATCATGCATACCTCTTCACGGGCACGCGCGGCGTGGGCAAGACGACGCTCGCGCGCATCATCGCCAAGGCGCTCAACTGCGAGACCGGAGTGACCGACACGCCGTGCGGCAGGTGCGGCGCGTGCACCGAGATCGACAGCGGGCGATTCGTCGACCTGATAGAGCTCGATGCCGCCTCCAACACGCAGGTGGACAACATGCGCGAGCTCCTCGAGAACGCCCTGTATGCGCCGACCGCGGGGCGTTACAAGGTCTACATCATCGACGAAGTGCACATGCTCTCGCGCAATGCGTTCAACGCGATGCTGAAAACGCTCGAAGAGCCTCCCGAGCACGTCAAGTTCGTGCTCGCGACGACCGACCCGCAAAAGATCCCGGTGACGGTTCTTTCGCGCTGCCTGCAGTTCAACCTGAAGCAGATTCCGAAAGCGCAGATCCAGGCAAGGCTCCAGCACATCCTCGAAGCCGAGGGGATTGCCTCCGAGCCGGCGGCGCTGGCGCTCATCGCGCGCGCCGCGCAGGGTAGCCTCCGCGACGCGCTGTCGCTCCTCGACCAGGCGATCGCGCACGGCGGCGGAAAAGTCGAAGCCGCATCGACTCGCGTGATGCTGGGTGCGGTGGACCAGGGCTATCTGCACGCGATCCTGCGCGCGCTCGCTGCGGGTGACGGACCCGGCCTCATCGCCGAAGCCGACCGCATGAGCGAGCGCAGCCTCTCGTTCGAGATGGCGCTGCAGGATCTGGGGACGCTGCTCCACCGGCTCGCCCTGGTGCAGTTCGTTCCTGCGGCGGCGGGCGATGACGATCCGGATGCCGCGGTGTTCCGCGAGCTCGCCGGTCTGTTCTCGGCCGAGGAGCTCCAGCTCTATTACCAGGTGTCGGTGCAGGGCCGCAGCGAGAGCGGGCTCGCGCCCGACGAGTACGCGGGATTCACGATGACGCTGCTGCGCATGCTCGCTTTCGCGCCGTCTTCAGTCGCGTCTTCGGCGGTGCCGCCGCTCCGATCGGCGCCTGCCGCGCCGCCGCGCAGCGCACCCGCGCCTGCCGTGCCACCGCGCAGCGCATCCGCGCCTGCCGCGCACCGCGCGGCCGAGCCCGCTGCGGCAGACATTGCCCCCGGGACCGCTACACCCGTGCAAGCGGGGGCGGCCCCGCGCGGTGACGCGTCGTGGGGCGAGATCGTGGAGTGTCTCGGACTCGTCGGGATGGCGCGGCAGCTCGCCGAGCGCTGCGAGCTCACGAGCCTCAAAGCGCACCGGATCGAATTGCGCATACCGCCGGGGCGCGAGACCTACCTCGAAAAGAGCTATCAGGAAAAGTTGAAGACGGCGCTGCGCAAGCATCTCGGCGCCGACTTGCAGGTTTCGATCACGATCGCGGAAGGCAGCGGCAATTCTCCAGCCGAGATCGCGGCGCGCGAGCGCGAGCGCCAGCAGGCGCTCGCGGTGCAGGAGATCGAGCGCGATCCTTTCGTGCAGGAGCTGGTCAACGATTTCGGCGGCCGCGTGAGCGGCATCAAACCCACACAGTGACGGGGACGACACCATGAAAGGTCAGCTCGCAGGCCTGATGAAACAGGCGCAGCAGATGCAGGAGAACATGAAGAAGGTGCAGGAGCAGCTCGCCGAGACCGAAGTCGAAGGCCAGTCCGGTGCCGGCATGGTGAAAATCGTGATGACGTGCCGCCACGACGTGAAGCGCGTGATGATAGACGAGAGCCTGCTGAAGGACGACAAGGACATGCTCGAAGACCTCGTCGCAGCGGCGGTGAACGACGCCGTGCGGCGCGTCGAGAGCACGGTCCAGGAGAAAATGGGCGCGGTGACGGCCGGGTTGCCGTTGCCGCCCGGTTTCAAGATGCCGTTTTAATCGCAGCCGTCTCCCAAAAGGGGCGGCTGGATAGATGGGGTCTGTCCCGGACTTTCGCACGGCGAAAACCGGGACTGACCCCGGTTTTAATCTCATAAGATGATGAAAGCACCCGCGGCCCTCGAAGAGCTCATCGCGGCCCTGCGGTGTCTCCCCGGCGTGGGTCCCAAATCGGCGCAGCGCATGGCGTACCATCTGCTACAGCGCGACACACCCGGCGCGCAGCGCCTGGCGCAGGCGCTCGGTCTCGCGCTCGAGCGCATCCGGCACTGCGAGAAGTGCAACAGCTATACCGAAGAGCCCGTGTGCGCGCTCTGCCGCTCGCCGCGGCGCGACGCGACGTTACTGTGCGTGGTGGAGACGCCGGCCGATTTGCTCATGATGGAACAGGCGCAGTGCTACCAGGGTCTTTACTTCGTGCTGATGGGCGCGCTTTCTCCGCTCGACGGGGTCGGTCCGCGTGAAATTCATCTCGACCGCCTGGTGAAGCGCGCGACGGACGGCATAGTCGGTGAAGCGATACTCGCGACCAACTTCACGGTCGAAGGCGAAGCGACGGCGCACTACATCGGCGAGCTGTTGCGCGCCAAAGGAATCAGAACCAGCCGTATCGCGCGCGGTCTGCCGGTCGGCGGCGAGCTCGAGCACGTGGACAGCGGCACGCTGGCGCAGGCGGTGCTCGAGCGGCGCGATCTCTAGGATGGATGACTGATGGCGCAACGCAATGCCCTGAAGCGCCCGCGAGGCCGCGCGAGAAGCCCGCTACGCCCTCCGGCGCGCAAGAGCGCCGAGCACGCATCGCCGCGCGGCGCGCCCGCGCGCGCGAGCCCGCGCCGCGAAGCTCTCGACGCGCCCTCACAGAAGCTCCACAAGGTGCTCGCGCAAAGCGGGCTCGGCTCGCGGCGCCTCATGGAAGAGTGGATACGCGAAGGCAAGATCACCGTGAACGGCGCCGTCGCCACGATAGGCGCGAGGGTGAGCTCCACCGACCTTGTTCGCATCGGGCGCAAGGTCATACGCTGGCCCGGGACCGGGCGCGTGCCGCGCGTGCTGCTCTACCACAAGCCCGAAGGCGAGATCGTCTCGCACGACGACCCCGAAGGGCGCGCCAGCGTGTTCGCGCGCCTGCCGAGCCTACGGGGAGCGAAATGGCTCGCGGTCGGGCGGCTCGACTACAACACGTCGGGGCTACTCATTTTCACGACATCGGGCGAGCTCGCGAACCGCATGATGCATCCGCGATTCGCGGTGGAGCGCGAGTATGCGGTGCGGATCGTGGGCGAGCTGACAAAGGTCCAGATCGCGCGTCTCCAGAGCGGAATCGAGCTCTCCGACGGACCTGCAGCGTGCGTCTCGGTGGCGGACGAAGGCGGCGAAGGCACCAACCACTGGTATCGCATCGTGCTGCGCGAAGGCCGCAATCGCGTGGTGCGGCGCCTGTTCGAAGCGCTGGGGCTCACTGTCAGCCGGCTCATGCGCGTGCGCTTCGGCGTCGTCGCGCTGCCTCCGCGGCTCAAGCGCGGGCAGGTGAGCGCGCTCCCCGCGGCCGAAGTGAAGCGGCTGCTGGCGTGGCTCGACGAGACCGCCCCCGAGATGCAGCCGGAGACAGCGCCTCCCGCGTAATCAGGAACACGCAGTCGCTTCCGCCGCTCGTCTCGGGCCACACCAGCGGCAACGCCGGGAAAGCGCGCTCCACGCGCCTGCGGTTGTGTCCCACTTCGACGACGAGAAGCCCGCCTTTCGCGAGGTGCGCCGGCGCTTGGTTCACGATCCGCCTCACGAGGTCGAGCCCGTCGGGACCGCCCGCCAGCGCGAGCGCGGGCTCGCGCCGGTACTCCGCGGGGAGGCTGCGCATGGCGGCGTCGCGCACGTAAGGCGGGTTCGACACGATCACGTCGTAGCGGCGCGCAGGCAATGCCGCGTAGAGGTCCGACCGATTGAGCCTCACCCGGCGCCCCAGGCGGTACTCCGCGACGTTGCGTTTCGCCACCGCGAGGGCGTCGGGCGAGATGTCCGCGGCCTCGACCTGGGCGCGCTTGAAGGCGAGCGCCAGCAGAATCGCAAGGCAACCCGAGCCGGTGCAGAGGTCGAGTGCGTGGCGGACTTTTTCCGGCCCGGCGAGCCACGGCGCGAGGCCGTCGCGCAAAAGCTCCGCGATGTACGAGCGCGGCACGATCACGCGCTCGTCGACGTAGAAGCGGTGCTCGCCGAGCCACGCTTCGTTCGTGAGATACGCTGCCGGCTTTCGCGTGCGGATGCGCTCGTCGACGAGCGCGGCGATGCGTGCGGCGTCAGCCGCGCTCAGGGACCGCTCGAGATGGTGTGCGAGCGCTTCGAAAGGAAGGCTGAGCGCGTGCAGCGCGAGCCACGCCGCTTCGTCGCGCGCGTTGGTCGTGCCGTGGCCGTAAGAGACGCCTGCTGCCTCGAGCCGGCGCGCGGCGAGGGCGAGGGCCGAGCGCAGCGTCGGGCCGGAGCGCGCGCGGCGCTCAGCCGAGCGCATCCAGGTTGAGCTTGATGTCCGAGAGCTCGTCGCGTGCCGGCGCCCGCGGTTGCCCCGCGGCGGGAGCCGATCCGGGTGCGGCGGGCGCCGATTTGGCGTTGTTGATGAGCCAGTGCAGATTCGTCGCCGAGTCGGCGTTGATCATCGCCTCTTCGAGCGTGACCCGGCCCGACTGGTAGAGCTCGAACAGCGACTGCTCGAATGTCTGCGAGCCGGGCGCCAGGCTCTGCTCCATCGCTTCCTTGATGCGGTCGATCTCGCCGTCCTTGATGAGCTCCTGGATGTGGCTCGTGTTCAGCATGAGCTCCACCGCGGGGACGATCTCGCCGTTCACGTCGTGCACCAGGCGCTGCGAGATCACCGCCTTCAGGCTCACCGAAAGGTCCATCAGCAGGCTGTCGCGCGCGTCGTGGGGATAGAGGTTGATGATGCGGTTGAGCGCGTAGTAGCTGTTGTTCGCGTGCAGCGTCGACAGGCAAAGATGGCCGGTCTGCGCGTACTGGAGCGCCACGCCGAAAGTTTCCTTGTCGCGGCATTCGCCGATCAGGATCACGTCGGGCGCTTCCCGCATCGCGTTCACGAGCGCGTTGTGGTACGACTTCGTGTCGATCCCCACTTCGCGCTGGTTGACGATGCTCTTGGCGTGGCGGTACATGAACTCGATCGGGTCCTCGATGGTGAGGATATGCCCCGATGTCATTTGATTGCGGTGGTTGATCATCGCCGCGAGCGTGCTCGATTTGCCGGATCCGGTGGAGCCCACGACCAGGATGAGGCCGCGCTTTTCCATTACGATGTCCTTCAGGACCGGCG
>CAZULX010000610.1:0-5616 GCA_964621335.1 uncultured Streptomycetaceae bacterium | reverse complement strand
TTGCACAAGGGCGAGCGGGCGCTCGGCGAGCGTCTCGACCAGGCGCGGGAATCCACGCTCGCCAATACGCTTGCGGCGGCACCCAGCCGCGATCTCATCCATCCCGGCGTGCTGCGCTACATGCGCGAAGCCGGTCTGATCCGGTAAACGCGAATAGAGCCACGGTAAACCGCGGCTGCCTGCGGCAGCCGCCTCGGTCAGTAAACGAACAGAGGGGAACCGAAGAGTTCCCCTCCGTAACCTCCCTTCCTTCGGATGGGCGGTAATCACAAGGGAGATCAACATGGTTTTGAAACGGATGCTGGCCGCGGCGATGCTTGCGGGTCTGACGTCAGTCGCAACGGCGCAGAGCTGGACGCCGCAGAAGAACGTCGAGCTGGTGGTGCCGAACCCGCCGGGCGGCAGCAACGACAGGACGGCGCGTACCGTGGAGCGCATCCTGCTCGCGAACAAGCTGCTGCCGACGACGCTCAGCATCGTCAATCGCGCGGGCGGCGGAGGCAGCATCGCCTACACCTACGTGCAGCAGCACGCGGGCGATCCGCATTACCTCGTCGTGGCCGGCCCGGCGCTGCTCACCAATCACATCACCGGATCGAGCAAGCTGCGCCACACCGACCTCACCGCGATCGCTTCGCTCTTCGACGATTACACCGTGTTCGCGGTGAATGCGGACTCGCCGATCAAGACCGGCAAGGACCTGGTCGAGCGCCTGCGCAAGGACCCCAAGTCGGTGACGATCGGCTTCTCCCCGCTCCTGGGCAGTCACAACCACATCGCCGCGGGCCTGCTCATGCAGGCGGTCGGCGGCAACGCGCGCGATCTCAAGGTGGTCGCCTACAAAGGCTCGGCCGACGCGATTCCGAATCTGATGGGAGGCCACATCGACCTCGTCACGACGGCGGCGGGCAACATCGCGAGGCACGTCGCCTCGGGCAAGCTGCGCGTGGTCGCCGTCACCTCGCCGCAGCGGCTTTCGGGCGCGCTCGCCAACACGCCGACGTGGAAGGAACAGGGCGTCGACTATACGTTCGGCGCGTGGCGCGCGATTTTTGCACCCAAGGGCCTCACCGCCGCGCAAAGCGCCTTCTGGCAGGGTGTGCTGCGCAAGGCGACCGAAGCGCCGGAATGGAAAAGCGACCTCGAGAAAAACTACTGGGCCAACGTTTTCGTCGCCGGAGACGAGTTCTCGAAAGAGCTCGACAAGGACTACGCCGCGATGCGCGCGATCCTCCAGGATCTCGGCCTCGCGAAGTGACGTCGTCTCGACGTCACTTCGCTACGCCGGCGGTGAACGAAACAGAGGGAAACCAAGGTTTCCCCTTCGGGACTCGCTACGCTCGCCTGCGGTAGACGTACAGAGGGAAACCAAGGTTTCCCTCCGTAACCTCCTTTCCTTTCGGCGATCTGCCGATCGCTCCGTCGCCTTAAGCTGCGCTAAGCAACCGCGCGGGGGGCGGCGCGGCGGTGCCACATTAGCCACACGGTTGCCGCGGCGGCGAGGACGAGGAACGGGATCGAGCCGTAGTTGACCGCGTGCCAGCCGCTCTTGTTGAGCAGCAGCCCGGACGACATCGACGAGATCGCCATCGTCAGAAAGACCAGGAAATCGTTGGCCGCCTGCGTCTTGGCGCGCTCGGCCGGGGTATGCGCCTCGGTGAGCAGCGCGGAGCCGCCGACGTACATGAAATTCCAGCCCACGCCGAGCACGAAAAGCGCGACCCAGAAGTTGACGAGCGTCGTGCCGGCGACAGCCGCGACGATGCACGCGAGGAGGAGCGCGCAACCGGTGAGGATCACGTTCAGCACGCCGAAACGGTTGATGAGCGATCCGGTGAAGAACGACGGCCCGTACATGCCGATCATGTGCCCCTGGAGCACGAAAGCGGCATCGTTGAAGTGGTGCTCGTGCGCGCGCATCGCGAGCGGGGTCGACGTCATCATGAGGTTCATGATGCCGTAAGAGAGCATCGACGCGAGCACGGCTACGATGAACACCGGCTGCTTCATGATCTGCGAGAGCGGCCGTCCCGAATCCTTGCGCTCCTGCGCCGACAGCGTGGGTATGTCCAGCCGCGTGAGCAGCAGCGTGGCGAACAGGCACACGAAAACGAGCGAGATGTAAGGCCCCATGTACATGAGCCCCTCGCCGAAAGCACCGGTGGTGCGCTTCGCCATTTCGGGCCCGAAGATGCCGCCCACGATCCCGCCCGCCAGCGTGAGCGATATCGCTTTCGCCCTGAAGTCGAGCTCGGCCGCGTCCGCAGCCGCGAACCGGTAGTATTTTCCGAAAGCGGTGTAAGCGCCCATCACGGCCATGCCCGCGCACAGCAGCCAGAACTGCGCGAGATACATCGCCAGCGCACAGATGGCCGCACCGGCCATGCCCGTGATCGTGCCGACCTGGAAACCCGCGCGGCGCCCGATCGCGTTCATGAGCAGCGAGGCGGGTATCGTCGTGATCGCGGACCCGAAGACGTAGCACGTCAGAGGCACCGTCGCGAAAGCCTTGTCGGCGGCGAGCGCGAATCCTGCGAGTCCAGTCACCGCGACCATGGTGACGCCGTTGGTCTGCAGCGTCGCCTGGCATCCCGAGAGGACGAGGACGTTGCGGTATTGTTTCTCCATTACGGCGTTCGTGCTTTCGCGGAGGCGGCTCGCGCGGCTTTGATCTCGATGAGGGCGTCGAGCACCGGCGCGATCGTGTCGGGCTCGCGCGCATCGAAGCGCTCGCGCAGCCCCATGTCCGAGATCTCCTGAAACATGGCGCGGGTCGAACGCGTCATGCGCGTCGAGGCGCCGAGCGAGTGCATCAGCGCGATCGATTCGGTCGTCTCGTGTATGCGGCGGCCGGCGTGTATCGCCGTTCCGCACACGAAGCGCTTCACGGTGTCTGCGAAAGGCCGCCCGTCGATGGAGCGCGCCATGTCGGCGACGAGCGCGTCGGTGATACCGTAGCGCTGCGCCGCCTCGAGGGACTCCAGCAAAAGCGCGGCGAGCCCTTTCATGCAGACGCTGCGCATCAGCTTCATCGCGCTCGCAGCCCCCGGCTTCGTGCCGACCACCTGCAGGTTCATCCCGTAAGGCTCGAGCATCGAACGCAAGGCTTCCGCATGCGAGCCGCTGACGACGGTGTGCACCTTGATGCCGTTCATCGGCACCGGGTCCATCACCGCGGCGTCGACGAACGCTGCGCGTCCTTCGAGCATCCGCGCGGCGCGCTCCATGTCCCGCACCGAAGAGGTGCTCGCGTCCACGTAGATGTGGCGCGCGGTGAGATGGGGCTTGACTTTGCGCAGCGCCGGCAGCGCTTCGGCTCCGGGCGTGAGCGCGATCACGAGCGAGGCGCGCTCGCACAGCGCCTTCGGGCTCGCGACCAGCTCGACGCCGGCCTCGCCGGCGCGCCTGTGCACAGGGTCGTCGGCCGGGGCTTTTGCGGCCGAGCGGCTGTAGGCCACGATGCCCTGGAGACCGGCTCGAGAAAAGTCTTTGGCGAAGCGGCTCGCGGCTTCGCCGAAACCGATGAAACCGAGACGTACGGGATCTGCGGACATGTGAACTTCGGCCGCTCTTGGTCGGCCATGCTTTTAAAGGCGAGCGCGCATTATAGTCTGCGCGAAGGCGGCTCCTGACGGCGGCGACGCGCGTCGACTACCGGCTTAGCGCAGCTTGATTTCGACGCGGCGGTTGCGCTCTTCGGACTTGCCGTCCGCGGTCTGCACCAGCGGCTCGCGCTCGCCGCGGCCCACGACTTCGATTGCGCTCCCCGGTATGCCGATCTGCACGAGCATGTTGCGCACCGCCGCCGCCCGCTTGAGCGAGAGCGCGTCGTTCGCTTCGCTCGTGCCGACGCGGTCGGTGTGGCCGACCACCGTCACCTGCGCCGCGGGAAAACCCTCGATCTTCTGGCGCACGTCATTGAGCGCGGCTTTCGACTGCGGCGTGAGCTCGGTGGTGCCGGTCGTGAAGAAAAGCGTGTAGGAAAAAGGCCGCGCCGGCTGCACCGCGAGGACCCCGCCGTAGCGCTTGCTCACTTCGCTTTCGCTCAGTTGGGCCGGCTGCTCTTTGCCTGCGGCGAGCTCGAGCGCCTGATACGGTGTGCCGAGCTCCTGCTCGCCGGTGGCGCGCTTGATCACCACTGCGGAGGGACGGCCGTCGCGATTCGGCAGCAGGATCACCCGCTCGGAGTACTGGGGCGGCGGCGGCGGTGGCTTGGGTTTCGGCGGTTGCGCGCAGCCGCCGATCACTACTGCGAGAATCAGGGCGACGGCTGCTTTCAGACCCACTCTAGCGCTCGTTCGCTTCGACGATGAACTCGGTGCCGCGCACGCCCATGGTCGAAATCCGGGTCTTCACCGTGAACGCTTCGGGGGAACGCCTCGCGATCAGACCGGTGACGACCGAAAGCACGCCTTTAGTGAGCGATGCGACGAAATTCCCATCGTGCGTCTTCGGGTCGAAGCCGTAGGCGTCGAGCGTGAACACCGCGCCCGGACCGAGCGTGAGGAGCGTGTCGTCGCGCAGGGTGAGGCCGAGGTAGCCGGTGTCTCCGGTCACGATGCGATCGCCCGCGTTGACTCTCGACCCGGGCGATAAAGCGATCCTCGTCCCCGCGCGCTCGGTCGCCGCCGTGCCTCTGAGCGTTTTTACGACACCCGCGTAATTCTCGGCCGCCGCGGCAGCGGACACGAACACCGCGAGAAACACCCCCAGAACAACACTGTGCAGCTTTTTCATCCCATCTCCCGTCAACCCGGCGACGCAACTTTCGGCCCGCGCCCAGTTTATCGGCCCGATCCGGCCGGGGAACACCCATTTCGGGACGGCGGCGTGACGCATTGCACAGAGGGGACCCGGACGCGACCCGGCCTCTACTTCGGTGGCGGGTGTACAAAACGAGCGCGGCTGTCCCGTGGGACAGCCGCGCCGTCAGCCGCCACCGCCCGGCCGCCAGAGTGCGCGGCCGGGCGAAGATTGCGGTTACTTCTTATCGCGCGAGAAGAACCTGCCGAAGCCACCGGCTTCGCTGCGAGTCGCGCCGATGTTTTCGTACTCGGCGCGCAACGGCGCGTTGGCGACCCAAACCTGGTCGCGAGCGGTTTTCACTTCCGCGACCTGCTGCATCGCCTCTCGCTGTTGCTCGATCTGCGCGAGAGGATTGCTCTCGTCAACCGAATCAGGCGTCACGAGATTCGCCATCGGGCCCCAGCCTTTGTAACCGCCGGTGCGCGTGTCGAGCGAGGTCAGCGTTGACATACCGAAGCTCGTCTCGTCCGACGAGGAAGGGTTCGTGATCGCATAGGGGGCCTGGCCCAGACGGACCGCATCGTTCGCGATCGCGCTCGCCGACAAGAACGCACCCGCAACTGCCATCGCAATAATAGCTTTCGATTTCATAGTGATCTCCGAATTAAGTAGGCCGTGTTCCGGCAACACACAGTCCAGTGCAATGGGCGTGCCAGAAACGGAAACCCCGTAAAACAAATGCATGCAAGCTCGTACGCAAGTAGCACAGCGGCCTTGCGCGTCGCCTGCGGACGACAGCCGCAATGCGCGTGACGATAAAGGGCGCATGGATCAACGCCGTCGCATGTGTCTGCGAATGGCCAACGCGCG
>CAZULX010000609.1:0-4778 GCA_964621335.1 uncultured Streptomycetaceae bacterium | reverse complement strand
GTCTGCTCGAGGTTGACGATATGGATTTTGTTGCGGTGGCCGAAGATATAAGGCGCCATCTTCGGGTTCCAGTAGCGGGTCTGATGTCCGAAATGGACGCCCGCCTCCAGCATTTCACGCATGGTGACCGACATACTGCTTATGCTCCTAGCAAGGGTTGAGCCTCCATCCGCCCCAAAACCCCCTTCGACGCGAAGTGGAGCACCCTGGTAACTACCGGCGGATGTGCGAAATAGTCCTAAACTCTAGGACCGTGGCCGATCTAAAGGTTCATGGATCGAGCTAACCATCTATTTTAGCATCGTAAAGCGCCCGCTCTCAAGCTAAAGCGCAGGCCTTCCGCCACGCGCCATCGGACCGTCGATCTGGACTACAATTCCGCGTCGCCTGTAAAACCAAGCACTTGGAATAACCCGGGCTGCAGCCGTCCCGCCTGCAGCCCGCGATTTCGCGTAATCGCTTCCGCAACCCCCGTATCCATGTCCGTCACGCTCAAAAACGCCGACGAGATCGCCAAAATGCGCGTGGCGGGACGGCTCGCCGCCGAAGTCCTCGACTACATCGCGCCGCTCATCAAGCCGGGCATGACCACCGCCGAGATCGACCGGCTGTGCCACGAATACATGGTGCACGAGCAGGGCGCGACGCCTGCGCCGCTCAACTACGCTCCTCCCGGCTACCAGCCGTACCCCAAGTCGATCTGCACTTCGGTGAACCACGTCGTCTGCCACGGCGTGCCGGGCGAGAAGAAGCTGAAGCCTGGTGACATCGTGAACGTCGACATCACCGTCATCAAGGACGGTTTTCACGGCGACACGAGCCGCATGTTCTACGTCGGCCAGCCTTCGATACAGGCGAAGCGCCTGTGCGAAGTGACGCTCGAGTGCATGTGGCGCGGCATCGAAGCCGTAAAGGCCGGCGCGCACTTGGGAGACATCGGCCACGCGATCCAGAGCCACGCCGAGCAGCAGGGCTATAGCGTCGTGCGCGAGTTCTGCGGCCACGGCATCGGCCGCAAGTTCCACGAGGAACCGCAGGTGCTGCACTACGGCCGCCCCGGCGCCGGCCTGCGCTTGGCAGCCGGAATGATTTTCACCGTCGAGCCGATGATCAACGCCGGGAAGGCCGACATCCGCCAGCTGGCCGACGGCTGGACCATCGTCACCAAGGATCACAGCCTGTCGGCGCAGTGGGAGCACACGGTCCTCGTGACCGAGGCCGGTTACGAAGTACTGACGCTGTCGGCGGGGACCCTGCCGCGACCCGGCGCTCAGTCCTGACCATGCCAGAGTCCGCCGCGGCATCGCTGCCGGCGGCTTCCGCCGGGCTCTCCGAGTGGAAGCAGCGCCTCGCACACGAGCGCGGGCGGCTGAAAACCGGCTTTCAGTCACAACCCGCGCCTGCCGATCTCCTCCGTCGGCTGCGTCTCGTCGTCGATCGCCAGTTACGCGACGTGTGGGTGGGTTGCGGCATGCCTCGCGGCCTCGCTCTCGTCGCGGTCGGCGGATACGGTCGCGGCGAGCTCTTTCCCTATTCCGACGTGGACATCCTCGTACTCCTGCCGGGGACCGCGGATGCCGCTCTGGAGCGCCGCCTGGAACAATTGATCGGACTCCTGTGGGACATGGGTCTGGAAGTGGGACACAGCGTGCGCACCATCGACGAGTGTCTCGCGATGGCGGAGCAGGACATCACGGTGCAGACGACGCTGCTCGAAGCCCGGCTCCTCGCCGGCAACCGGGCGCTTTTTTCGACTTTCAGCGAGCGTTTCGCCACCGCGCTCGACCCCCGGGCATTCCTCGAAGCGAAGCAACTCGAGCAGCAGCAGCGCCATTCGCGGCACCAGGAGACCAACCTCGAGCCGAACCTGAAGGAAAGCGCGGGCGGCCTGCGGGACCTTCAAACGATCCTGTGGATCGCGCGCGCCGCAGGGATCGGCAAGAGCTGGAGCGAGCTCGCGAGACGCGAGCTCGTTACGGCGGCCGAAGCGCGGGAGATCGGACGCGAGGAACGTTTCCTCCAGACGCTGCGCATCCGGCTGCACTACCTCGCCGGCCGCCGCGAGGATCGCCTGCTCTTCGATCATCAGTCCGAGCTCGCGGCGCAGTTCGGCTTGCGCGACCGCCCCCATCGGCTGGCGAGCGAGCAGCTCATGCAGCGCTATTACCGCGCGGCCAAGGCGGTATCGCAGTTGAACACGATACTGCTCCAGAACCTCACCGCTCTGGTGCTGCCGCAACAAGACCGGGAGCTGCACGAAATCAACGCGCGCTTCGGCATGCGCGGCGAGCTGCTCGAAGCGCGCACGGACGATCTCTACGACCGCGAGCCTGCAGCGCTCCTGGAAACATTCCTGCTGCTGCAGCAGCACCACGAGTTGAAAGGCATCAGCGCGAGAACGCTGCGCGCGTTGTGGCGCGGGCGCCGGCACATCGACGGCGCGTTTCGCGCGAAACCCGAGCACCGCGAGCTCTTCATGAGCATCCTGCGCTGCCCTTCGCGAGTCATCCGCGAGCTGCGGCGCATGAATCGATACGGCGTCCTCGGACGCTACCTGCCGGCATTCGGCCGCATCGTCGGACAGATGCAGCACGACCTGTATCACGTGTACACGGTCGACGAGCATATCCTCAAGGTGGTGCGCAACCTGCGCCGCTTCGCCGTGCCCGAGCTCGCCCACGAATTCCCGCTGTGCAGCCGCCTCATGAGCGACTTCGGCCGTCCGGAAGTGCTCTACCTCGCCGGTCTTTTCCACGACATCGCGAAAGGGCGCGGTGGCGACCACTCGGCGCTCGGCGCGCTCGACGCGATGCGCTTCGCGCGCGCGCACCAACTTTCCGCGGAGGATGCCGCGCTCGTCGCGTGGCTGGTCGAAAGCCACCTCGTCATGTCGGCAACGGCGCAGAAACAGGACATCAGCGACCCGGACGTGGTGCACGCGTTCGCTGCGCGCGTAGGGAGCGAGCGCAGGCTCGCCGCGCTGTACCTGCTCACGGTCGCGGATATCCGCGGCACCAGCCCCAAGGTGTGGAACGCCTGGAAAGCGAAGCTCCTCGAAGACCTCTATCACCTCACGCGCAGACTGCTGGTGGGACAAGGCGCGAGCCTGGGCAGCAGCGTCCAGACGCGGCAGGAGGAAGCCCTCTCGAAGCTGCGCCTCTACGCGGTGCCGGAGCGCGCGCACGAGAAATTCTGGGCGCAGCTGGACACGGCCTACTTCCTGCGGCACGACGAGCAGGAGATCGCGTGGCACACGCGACTTCTTTATTACCGCTTCGACGGCGCCCTGCCGGTGGTCAAGGCGCGGCTCTCGCCGGCGGGAGAAGGCTTGCAGGTAATGGTGTATGTCCCCGACCAGAAAGAGCTCTTCGCGCGCATCTGCGGTTTTTTCGAAAGCATCAGCTACGACATCCACGAAGCGAAGATATACACGACGCGTGCGGGCTATGCTCTCGACACCTTCCAGGTGCAGGACCCCGACAACCGGCGCCCGCAGTATCGCGACATCATGAGCTACATCGAATACGAGCTCGCCCAGCGCCTGCTGAACAAGTCACCGCTGCCGCCGCTGCCGAAGCCGCGCCTCGATCGCCAGCTTCGCCACTTTCCGATCTCGCCCGAAGTGAACATCCAGCCCGACGACAAGGGCGCGTACCAGGTGCTCTCGGTCATCGCCGGAGACCGTCCGGGGCTGCTCTCGCGTATCGCGCGCGTGCTCACCACCTACGACGTGAATCTTCACAACGCCAAAATCAACACCCTGGGCGCGCGCGCCGAGGACGTCTTCCTGCTCAGCGGACCGGCGCTCTACGACCCGAAGACCGTAGTCAAGTTCGAAGCCGACCTCATCGATCAGTTGAGGACGTGAGCGGCGATAAGCATGACCGATGCAACCTTCTCGGAACTGGACGGCAGCGGCCTCATCGTTGCCGAGGGCACTGACGCGACCGCCTTTCTCCACGCGCAGCTCACGAGCGACGTCGCGGGCCTCGCCGGTCCGACGACGCAGTACAGCGGTTACTGCGCCCCCGATGGGCGGCTCCTCGCCACCTTTCTCCTGTGGCGGTTGCCGGACCGGATCGTCCTGCAACTGCCGATGGCGTTGCGCGAGCCGATACAGGCGCGGTTATCGAAGTTCGTCCTGCGCGCGAAGGTCGCGCTAGCCGACGGCACATCGCGCTGGACGCTCTTCGGCGTATCCGGCAAGGATGCGCCGGCGCTCGTCGCACCTTTCGTCGTCGGCTTGCCGGCAGCGGCGCACGGCGTCGCGGTCGCCGGCGGGGTCGCCGCCACACGACTGCCCGACGGACGCGTTCTCCTCCTCGCGAACCCCGCGCAAGCCGACGCCATACGCACGGGGCTCCGAAGCGCAGCACAGGAGCTGAATGAAAGCGCCTGGATGCGCCTCGACATCGAAGCCGGAATTCCGTGGATCACGCCGCGAAGCCAGGGCGAATATCTACCGCAGATGGTGAATCTCGACCTCATAGGCGCGGTCAGCTATCGCAAAGGCTGTTACCCCGGACAGGAAATCGTCGCCCGCACGTACTATCTCGGCCGGCTCAAACAGCGCATGTATCGCGTCCTCATCGCCGGCGGCGCTGAGCCCGAGTCCGGAGATCCGCTTTACAGCGAAGCGTTCGGCAGCGCGCAGACGAGCGGTGCGATCCTCAACGCCGCGCCGCGCACGGCGGGAGGCTGCGAGGCCCTCGCGGTGATCCAGACGAAAGCCGCGCACGGCGGCACGGTGCACTGGAAAACGCTCGACGGGCCCGCGG
>CAZULX010000608.1:0-11387 GCA_964621335.1 uncultured Streptomycetaceae bacterium | reverse complement strand
TCTTCATTAAGCATTAATCACTCAACACTCAACACTCAACACTCAACACTGGCTTATATGCGAATCCTGCACACGATGATTCGGGTCGGCGACCTGCAGCGGTCGATCGACTTCTACACGCAGGTGCTCGGCATGCGGCTCCTGCGCAGGAAAGATTACGAGAGCGGCCGCTTCACCAACGCGTTCGTCGGCTACGAAGACGAATCAAAAGCCGCGGTGCTCGAGCTCACGCACAACTGGGACACGACGTCGTACGACCTGGGGAGCGGCTACGGTCACGTCGCGCTCGAAGTCGACGACGCCTACAAGGCGTGCGAGGAAGTGCGCAAGCGCGGTGGCAAGGTCACGCGCGAAGCGGGGCCGATGAAGCACGGCACGACGGTGATCGCGTTCGTCGAGGATCCGGACGGCTATAAGATCGAATTCGTTCAGCACCGCTGAACTGATTCGATCTTGCGCCGTCCGCGCGCAGTAAACGAACAGAGGGAAACCAAGGTTTCCTCCGTAACCTCCTGTCCTTCGGCTGCCAGGCGGCAGCCGACTCGGCCGGTACACGAACAGAAGGAAACCGCGTGGTTTCCCTCCGTTACCTCCCATCCTGCTGGCGATCTGCCGATCGCTCCGCCGCCTCGACTCGGTGGTTGGCGATTCTCACGAAGTCGGCGACTGAGAGCGTTTGGGCGCGGGCCGTAGGGTCGATTGCTAGCGCTGCGAAATCCTCCTGAGTGAGGACGCTGCCGAGGGTGTTGCGCAGCGTTTTGCGGCGCTGAGAGAAGGCCAGGGCGACGGTTTCCGACAAAATCTTCGCGTCGCGGGCGAGCAGCTGGTCGGCGCGACGGGGGATCATGCGCACCACCGCCGATTCGACTTTGGGTGCCGGCCTGAAAGCATCGGCGGGGACGTCGAGCACTTTCTCTATCTCGAAGCGGTACTGGAGCATCACCGACAGCCTGCCGTAGTCGGCGCCGCCCGGCGCGGCAACCATGCGCGCAACCACCTCGCTCTGGAGCATCGCGTGGATATCCTCGATCGAGGACGCGCTTTCGCCGAGGTGGAAAAGGAGCGGCGTGGAGATGTGGTAAGGCAGATTGCCCACGACGCGTAAGTCCGGCCCCAGCGCGCCGAAGTCGAATTCGAGCGCGTCGCCTTCGTGTATCACCAGACGCCCGGCAGGGTAGGCGCTGCGCAGCCGCGCGACGATGTCGCGGTCGATCTCGACCACATGGAGCGGCTGCACGCGCCGCGACAGCGGCAGCGTGAGCGCGCCCAGACCGGGCCCGATTTCGACCATCCGCTCGTGCGGCCCGGGATGCACGGCATCGACGATGCCGGCGATCACGGCCTCGTCGATCAGGAAGTTCTGGCTGAAGCGCTTCCGCGGGCGGTGCATCTCAGGTGCCGCGCACGGCGCCTGTCATTTCACGGCGGTCGGGTGTCGCGCGCGCGCATGCGAAGCGAGCTGGTCGGCAAGCTCGATCGCCGCGACGAGGCTCCCGACCTCCGCGCGTCCCGTTCCAGCGAGGTCGAGCGCCGTGCCGTGGTCGACCGAGGTGCGAACGATAGGCAGCCCCAGAGTCACGTTGACGCCGCTGCCGAAGCTCGCGTGCTTGAGGACGGGCAGGCCCTGGTCGTGATACATGGCGAGCACCGCGTCGGCTTCGCGCAGGCGGTCCGGATGAAAAAGCGTATCGGCGGGAAGCGGGCCGACGACGTCGTGACCCTGCGCGCGCAGCGCTTCGAGCGCCGGCCCGATGATGTCGAGCTCCTCGCGCCCGAGATGGCCGGACTCGCCGGCGTGGGGGTTCAAACCGGCGACCAGCACCCGGGGACGCGGGATGCCGAAGCGGGCGACCAGATCCGCACGCAGGATCGCAAGCGTCTCTTCGATGCACGGGCGCGTAATGGCGGCCGGCACGTCCCGCAGCGCGAGGTGCGTCGTCGCGAGCGCGACGCGCATTCCGCCGCCGATCAGCATCATGACCACGCGCGGCGTGCCGGTGCGCTCGGCGAGGAATTCGGTATGCCCGGTGAAGGCGATGCCGGCGTCGTTGATCACGCCTTTGTGGACCGGCGCGGTCGCCATCGCAGAGAACGTCCCTCGCTGACTGGCGTCCGCCGCGATCTCGAGCGTGCGCAGGACATAGCGGCTGTTCGCGGGGTCGAGCGAACCGGCGCGAACCGGCGCGGCGAGCGGCACGTGCCACACGGCGAGCTCTCCGGGTCTCGCGGCCGACGGGCATTCGGCATCGAAATCGACGATCTCGACCGCGATTCCGAGGGCCGCGGCGCGCTGCGCGAGCAGATCGCGGTCGGCGATGACGACGATCGGCGCCGGCAGCGGCTCGCGGGTGAGCTGGATGCAGAGATCGGGGCCGATACCGGCCGGTTCGCCGGCGGTCACCGCGATGGCGGGAATGGTCAGTGTTGAGTGTTTAGCGTTCAATGTTTGATGAAGGCCGTTTCAACGCTCTCGCAATCGTTAAACACTAAACATCGAGCACTGAACATTCGAGCGACGAGGCTCTCGCGCCCTACGCGCAACTCATCGCTCGTCGAGGCGCAACTCGATATAGGCGCGGTCGCGAAGCTGGCGCACCCACTCCTGGTAGGCCTCATCGGATTTGCGCGCGCGCAGCGTCTGTCTCGCCGCCATGCGCCGCCGCTCTTTGGAGACATCCTGGGCGCCGCGCTCGAGCACCTGTAGCAGGTGCCATCCGAAAGGCGAGCGCACCGGCTGGCTGATCTCACCCGGCTTCAGATTGTTCATCGCGCGCTCGAATTCCGGCACGGTATCGCCGGGCAAAATCCACCCGAGATCGCCGCCGCGCGAGGCGCTCGCGTCTTCGGAGTGGACGCGGGCGAGCTCGGCGAAATCGGCCTTGTTCTCGAGCCTTTCCTTGAGCGCGTTCAAGCGGCTGCGGGCTTCGTTCTCGGACACGAGCTCGTTGGTCTTCAGCAGGATATGGCGCACCCTCGTCTGCTGCACCGTCGTCGGTCCCGGCTTTTCCGCGGCCGCGCGGGCGCCGCCGCGGCGCTCGTTCAGCCTGAGGATGTGAAAGCCGTTGCCGCTGCGCAGCACTGCGCTCAGCTCGCCCGGTTTCATCGATTTCAGCGCATCGTAAAAAAGCGTCGGCAGGCGCTCGCCCGCCCGCCAGCCCATCAAACCGCCCTGGAGCGCGTCCGGCGCCTCGGAAAACGCCGCCGCCACCTGGCGGAAATCCGCGCCTGTGCTGAGCTGCGCGAGCGCTTCCTCCGCGCGGGCACGGCGCGACTGAACCTGCTCCGGGCTCGCGTTTTCGGGCACGACGACCAGGATGTGGGAGAGATTCACTTCGTCGCTGCGCATCTCCTCGTTAACCGAGGCCGACAGCAGCGCGTCGATCTCGCTTTCGGTGATCACGATCTTGTTGTCGACCTCGCGCTCGCGCAGCCGCGACATGATGATCTCGTTGCGAATGTCCTCGCGAAACTTCGCATACGGGACGCCGTCTTTTTCGAGCGTCTCGCGCAGCGCCTGCGCCGTGATCTTGTTCTGCTCGGCGATGCGTTGAATCGCGCGCTCGAGCTCGGCGTCGTCGATCCGCAGCCCCGTTTCTTTCGCGAACTGGAGCTGCACGCGGTCAGCGATGAGCCGATCGAGGATCTGGCGCTCGATGACCGCCTTGGGCGGCGGCGAGGTGCCTTGTTGAGCGAGCTGCTTCAGCGCGAACCGCGCGCGCTCGTCGAGCTCGCGCGCGGTGATCGCCTCGTCGTTGACGACTGCGACGATGCGGTCGAGCAGGACCGGCTGCCGCGATTTCTGCGCGGGCGCAGGAGACGCCGCGCCGGCGGGCGCGGCGGGCGCGAGCAGCACCGCCGCCAGGCTCAGGACCGGCGCAATGGACTGCATGGCGGTACGACGCAAAAGTGATCTCATTGGGCGTTTTGGCACTGCAGGGCTACAGGGGCTCTCTCAGCGCTGCGGGACGTAATAGTCGTCGGTGTGAGGCGCCTGCGGGTCGAGGCGAGTATACCCGCCGACGTTGCGCCGGAGAACATCCATGGGATTAGAGCCGATGCGCGAGACCCCGTTCAACTCGAGCTGGAAAAAGATCGAGGTATTGACTGCGTTCAGCGTCGTGGCGAAGCGGTGGCCGACGGCGCGGAAGATCCAGCACCCGCCGTCGTATTCCACACCGAGGAGGGACTCCAGGGTCCGGTCGTCGCGCACCGACCAGTTCCACCGGCCGACCGCGTTCCAGCTCGAGGTGAGCGGCCACTGGAACGAGATATCGGTTTGCTTGATCAGGTCGACCGTGCTGCGGAAGGCGAGATTCAGCACCTTGCCCGGACCCGGCTGGTAGCGCGTCGCCACGTTGAATTTCTGCGTCTGGCTGCGATCGGTGTTGTATTGCCAGCCCGCGTCGGCCGTCCAGTTCGGAAGCACCGTTCCGGAGATCGCCGCCAGAAGATCGGAGCTCGCACTATTGTCGGGCCGCGGCGCGACGCCTGGCAAAGTCACCCGCTGCTCCTGAAAGTAATAGCGCTGCGCGAGCGCGAGCCGCAGTCGCTCGATCCCGTTCTCGGGATGTATGAGGCGCGAGGTGACGCCGATGGTGACCTGGTTGGCGTCGTTGATGCGGTCGTGTCCGCTGAACTGGTTCTCGGTGAACATCGTGGCGAAGCTCACGTCCTGGGCGCCGCTTTCGAAATTCGGGAGCCGGCTTTGGTCGCGAAACGGGATGTGCACGTAAAAAAGCTTGGGCTCCACCGTCTGTATGAAAGGCAGTCCCGTAAAGTGCGTGTCGCGCTCGAGGATGAGGCCCGCGTCGGCGGTGACTATCGGAAGCGTTCGCGTCTGCTCGGTGAGGCCCTGCGCGTTCGGATCCAGCGAGTAGTGCGTGACATGCATCCCCAACTTCGGGATCACGTACGCGTACGACGTCTGGAGCGGCAGCGACAGGCTGGGGTAGGCGAGCGCGCGCTTGCCGTTGACGAGCGTGGGGTGATCGAAGTCGACGTAGCTCGCCACGACGTCGAAATCGCTCTTCAGCACGTTCTGCCTGAAAGCCGTGAACGTGACTTGCGGCATGCGGTTGTACGGCGGGGTGATCGGCGCCAGTACGTCGGTCTGCAGCGTCTGCCAGCGCTGCGCGATCGCGGAGAAAGAGTAGCTCCCCTGGTCGCCCCAGGCCCCCGAGCGCGCCAGCACCGCTTCGGTCGGCAGCGTCGTGCGCGAAGTGACCGCGACCAGGGTCGACAGATCGGTGAAATAGCGGTCGTCCGAGACGCGGTTCAGGTTGAGGACCCCGATCCAGTCGCCGGGGAGCTCGTGGGTGTGATTGACGAAGTAGGCGTGCCGGTCCGCCCCGAGCTGGCGGTCTTCGGGAAGGTACTCGAAGCGCGCCTCGCCGTTGTACTTCGAGTCGAGGTATCGAAACTCGCTGCCGAGCTGAAGCCCTCGCTTGCTCATCATCCGCGGATAGAGCGTGATGTCGCGCTGGGGTGCGAGGTTGATGTAATACGGCATGGTCAGCTCGGCGCCGGTCGCGGTCGAGCTCCCGTAGTGGGGAGTCAGGAAGCCCGTCTTGCGCTGCTGTTGCAGCGGGAACGAGATATAGGGCGTGTAGAAAATCGTCTGATCCATAAAAACGATGCTTGCCCCGCGCGCGACGCCGACGTTGCGGTTCCTGTCGAGGTCGAGCTCGTTGGCGCGTAGGAACCAGTCGTCGTTGCCGGGGCCGCACGTCGTGTAGCTCGCCTGCTCGACCTTGTAGAGTCCCGGCCCCCGGAAAAGCAGGCGCTCCGCATCGCCGCGCGCCTGCAAGGGCTCGCGCGGCGGCATCGTCGGTTCGGTCGGCAGGGGCTTCACCACCGGCACGGCCCCGCCCGGCGGTACGTAATCGCGCGGTATGGGTGTCAGCTTGTACGAAGGTCTGTCCATGAAACCGCGCTCGGTGCCGAGGTTGAAGCGCAGGCGCTCGCCTTCGATCACGTCGCCGCGCTGCTCGAGGCGCACGTTGCCTTTTGCGCTCAGCTCCTGCGCGGGCGCGTCGTAGCGCACCGAATCGGCTGAGAACGTCTGTCCCAGGCGGCGTACGCGCACGTTGCCTTCGGCTTCGGTTTCCTTCTCGGCGTGGCCCTTCAGGCGGTCCGCTTCCATGAACATCGGAGCGGGCTCGTCGCGCGCAGGCGGCAGTGAGAGGAGCGACCGCTGCGGCTTCAACCGGATGCCTTCTTCCGCCATGGCGGCGATCGGCGCGACGCAGAGCACGGCGAGCGTGATGCTTGTCAGAGTTCTGTGCATCGCGGGGAAGAAGCGTGGGGGATGCTAAAATCGCATAATTCACCGCCGATGGCAATTACAGCGCGGCCACCGTGTCTTCCTCTTCAGACCCCCGTCTCGACGAATTGCAGCAGTGGGTTTCCCGTGTGCTCGGTGAGCCCCATGTCGAGCTCGAGCGCGCATCGGAAGACGCGAGCTTTCGGCGCTACTTCCGGATACGAATCGCCGATCGGTCCTGGATCGCGATGGACGCCCCGCCCGAGCGCGAGGACTGTAAACCGTTCGTGAAAGTCGCGCAGCTCCTGCGCGACGCGGGAGTGCATGCGCCGGAGGTGATCGCGCAGGACGTCGGGCGCGGTTTTCTGCTCCTGTCGGACCTCGGCACGACGACTTATCTCGAAGCGCTCGATGAGACGACGGCCGATGCCCTGTTCGAAGATGCGATCCGCGCCCTGCTCGAGTGGCAGCTTGCGAGCACACCCGGCGTCCTCCCGCCGTACGACGAGACGCTTCTGCGACGCGAGCTCGAGCTTTTCCCCGAATGGTACATGGGCCGGCATCTCGGCATGGCACCCGACACGGCGCAGCGCAGCGCGCTCGACGCGCTGTTCGCGAAGCTCGTGGCCGCGAGCCTGGCGCAGCCCCGAGTCTACGTCCACCGCGATTACATGCCTCGCAATCTGATGGTGAGCGAGCCCAACCCCGGCGTGGTCGATTTCCAGGACGCCGTGTTCGGCCCGATCACGTACGACGTCGTGTCGCTTTTCCGCGATGCGTTCATCTCGTGGCCCGAAGAGCGCGTGCTCGACTGGAGCGCGCGCTACTGGGAGCACGCGAAGAAAGCGGGGCTGCCGGTGCACGGCGACTTCGGCGCCTTTTACCGCGACTTCGAATGGATGGGGCTGCAGCGGCATCTGAAGGTTCTCGGCATATTCGCGCGCATCCATTACCGCGACGGCAAGCCGCGTTATCTCGACGATACGCCGCGCTTCGCGGCGTATGCGCGCTCGGTCGCGCAGCGCTACGCCGAGCTCGCTCCGCTCGCGAAGCTGCTCGACGCTCTCGAAGCGCGCAGCGCCGGAACGGCCTACACGTTCTAGCCCGATGAAAGCGATGATCCTCGCGGCCGGCCGCGGCGAGCGCATGCGCCCGCTCACCGACGACACGCCCAAGCCGCTGCTGGTAGCGGGCGGAAAGCCGCTCGTCGCGTGGCTCATCACTGCGCTTGCGCGCGCGGGCTACACCGAGCTCGTCATGAACGTTTCGCACCGCGGCGAGCGCATCGAGCGCGCCTTGGGCGACGGCGGCCGCTGGGGCGTGCGCCTCACGTACTCGCGCGAGCCCGAGCCGCTCGAGACCGCCGGCGGCATCGCCACCGCCCTTCCGCTCCTGGGCGGCGCGCCTTTCGCCGTGGTGAACGGCGACATCTACACCGATTTCGATTTTTCGAAGCTGCGCGAGGTGCGCGAATCGCCGGCCCATCTCGTGCTCGTCGACAACCCGCCGCACCACGCCGCCGGCGACTTCACGCTCGAGCGCGGGCGCGTCGGCAACGACGGCTCGATCCG
Organism: uncultured Streptomycetaceae bacterium; assembly: GCA_964621335.1. Taxonomy (GTDB): domain Bacteria; phylum Pseudomonadota; class Gammaproteobacteria; order Burkholderiales; family SG8-41; genus JAQGMV01. The sequence goes on along the minus strand of CAZULX010000608.1, from coordinate 3,554 downwards.
GCACACGTTCAGCGGCATAGGGGTCTATCATCCTTCGCTGTTCGCGCAAATCCCGGCCGGAACGAAATGCCAGTTGGCCGCGGTTCTGCGGCCGCAGATCGCTGCGGGACGCGTGAGTGGCGAGCATTTCACCGGCCGCTGGTTGGACATCGGCACGCCCGAGCGTCTCGCGGCGCTCGATCACGCCTTGAGCCTCTAAACTTTTCGCGGAATCTCGCTCGATGGACGCATCCATACATACTGCACGGCGCGCGCGCCTGGCCGGGCTCGTTGAGCGCGGGGTGGCCGTGGTGCCGACCGCGCCGGAGCGCACCCGCAACCGCGACGCGCACTATCCCTACCGCTACGACAGCTACTTCTATTATCTCACCGGCTTCGGCGAGCCCGACGCGGTGCTGGTAGTCGTCGCGGGCGCGACCCCGCGCAGCATCCTCTTCTGCCGCGAGAAGAACGAGGAGCGCGAAATCTGGGACGGTTACCGCCACGGCCCCGACGCGGCGCGCGAGGCTTTCGGATTCGACGAAGCGCACCCGATCTCGAGGCTGGACGATCTCATGCCGGATCTCCTCGCCGACCAGCCGGCCATCCATTGCCACCTCGGCGCCGACGCAGCGTGGGATGCGCGCGTCGTGCGCTGGCTGAACGAAGTGCGCGGGCGCGCGCGCGCGGGCGTCACTGCGCCTCCGAGCATCAGCGATGTCCGCGTCGTGCTCGACGAAATGCGGGTGGTGAAGGACGCTGCCGAGATCGCTGTCATGCGCCGCGCGGCCGAGATCTCTTCGGCGGCGCATCGGCGCGCGATGCACGCCGCGCGTGCCGGAGTCGGCGAGTTCGCGATCGAAGCCGAGCTCATGCACGAATTCCGCAGGAACGGCGCGCAGGCGCCCGCCTACACTCCGATCGTGGCATCCGGCGCGCACGCGTGCGTGCTCCATTACGTCGAGAACAACGGCGTGCTGCGCGACGGCGACCTGATCCTGATCGACGCCGGCTGCGAGCTCGACGGCTACGCGTCGGACATCACGCGAACCTTTCCGGTCAATGGCAGCTTCAGCGGAGCGCAGCGCGACGTTTACGAGATCGTGCTCGCCGCTCAGGCGGCGGCCATCGAGCAGGTGAGGCCGGGCAGCCGCTGGATCGCACCGCACGAAGCGGCGGTCGAAGTGCTCGCGCAGGGATTCATCGACCTCGGGCTCCTCAGCGGCACGCTGCAGGAAGTGCTCGAGACCGAAACCTACAAGCAGTTCTACATGCACCGCACCGGGCACTGGCTCGGACTCGACGTCCACGACGCCGGCGATTACAAGCGCGACGGCGAATGGCGCGAGCTCGTGCCGGGGATGGTGCTCACGGTCGAGCCCGGTTGTTACATCCGGCCGGCGCCGGAGGTGCCGCAGCACTTCGCGGGCATCGGCATCCGGATCGAGGACGATGCGCTCGTCACCGCGGACGGATGCGAAATCATCAGTGCCGCGGCGCCCAAGTCGGTCTCCGAGATCGAAGCGCTGATGCGCCCCGGCAATGACTGAGAGCGCTGCCGGACACTACGACGCGGTGGTGATAGGCGGAGGGCCGGTCGGCGCTGCCGCTGCGCTCGAGCTTCACGCAGCGGGCTTCGGCGTGCTCCTGATCGAGGCGCGCCCGGCCGGCACTGTCGTCTCGGACGAGCGTCCGCTCGCGCTCTCGTATGGCAGCCGGCTCATCCTCGAGCGCCTCGGCGCGTGGGACGCGCTCACGCCCGCGACCGCGATAGCGCGCATACACGTCTCACAGCGCGGCCGCTTCGGCCGCACGGTCCTCTCGGCCTCCGAAGCCGCGCTGCCCGCGCTCGGTTACGTCGTCGATTACGCGGGGCTCGTCTCGGCGCTCGAGCGCCTGCTCGACGACAGGCGGGTGCGCAGCCTGCGCGGCGCGCGCGTGACCTCCATCGCGCACGGCGAAACCTCGGCGCGGCTCGAGTACGAAACGGACGACGGCACGGGCGAGTGCTACGCGTCGGTCGTCGTCATCGCCGACGGCAATGCCGCGGCGACGGGCGTGGAGGTGCGCGTCATAGACTACGGACAGAGCGCGCTTACCGCCCGTGTCGACACCGAGCGCCCCCACGCGCATACCGCATACGAGCGCTTTACTCCCGAAGGCCCGCTTGCGCTGCTGCCGTACGCCCGCGGCTATGCCGTAGTCTGGACGACGACGCCCGAGCGAGCGCAGTCGCTGTGCGCCGCGCAGCCCGATGATTTCCTCACCGCATTGCGCGAGCGGTTCGGCGAGCGCGCGGGGCGCTTCACGAAAGTCGCCTCGCGCGCCGTGCACCGCGTCGCGTTGCGCACCGCGGAACACACGACCGCGGGGCGCGCAGTTCTCATCGGTAACGCAGCTCAGGCCCTGCATCCGGTTGCCGGGCAGGGATTCAACCTCGGTTTGCGCGACGCGTGGGAGCTGGCCCGGGAATTGCGGCGGCGCGGCGTCGACGACCGGCGAGTCGTCGAGGACCATCGTGTGCGGCGCCGCATCGACCGTGCCGGCGGAATCGCGTTCACACACGCGCTCGTCGGCGTCTTCTCCAACGACTGGCTCCCGCTCGCGTTCGCGCGCGGCGCTGCCCTCACGCTGCTCGATTGCGTGCCCCCGGCGAAAGACTTCGTCGTGCGCCGGATGGTGTTCGGCGCGCGCGGCTGAAAAACGCGCGCGGGTTTTCGTGCCGCAAGTCGCGACTCGCGGACCGATTCGCTTTTCCTCGCGCGCGCCGTACGATTACAATGACGCCCTTCCCGAACTTTTTTACTCCTCGAGACGCGTTGCTCGTGCAGATCGGTCCTTACCATCTGAAAAACAATCTCATTGTCGCCCCGATGGCGGGCGTCACCGATCGTCCGTTCCGCCAGTTGTGCAAGCACATGGGCGCGGGTATGGCGGTCTCGGAGATGGTCGCCAGCAACTCGCTCTTGCGGGGGTCGGAGAAAACGCGCCGGCGCGCGAACCACGACGGCGAGGTCGATCCGATATCGGTGCAGATCGCCGGCGCCGATCCGCGGATGCTCGCGGAGGCCGCGCGCTACAACGTCGACGAAGGCGCGCAGATCATCGACATCAACATGGGCTGTCCCGCGAAAAAAGTCTGCAACGTCATGGCGGGCTCGGCTTTGCTCAAGGACGAGCCGCTGGTCACCCGCATCCTGGAGGCGGTCGTGCGCGCGGTGGGCGTGCCGGTCACGCTCAAGATCCGCACCGGCTGGGACCGCGGCAACCGCAACGCGGTAGCGGTGGCAAGGATCGCAGAAGCGAGCGGCATCAAGGCCTTGGCGATACACGGCCGAACCCGCGCGTGCGGATTTTCGGGTGAGGCCGAGTACGACACCATCGCCGAAGTGAAGTCGGAAATCGGCATCCCGGTGATCGCCAACGGCGACATCGATACGCCCGAGCGCGTGAAGGATGTCCTCGAGCGGACCCGCGCCGATGCGGTCATGATCGGCCGCGCGGCGCAGGGGCGGCCGTGGATGTTTCGCGAGATCACGCACTTTATCGAAACCGGAAAGCGCCTCCCGCCCCCC
>CAZULX010000607.1:0-3565 GCA_964621335.1 uncultured Streptomycetaceae bacterium | reverse complement strand
GGTAATTGCCCCGCCGCGAACATGCGCGCGACGAGTACCGGCATGGGGATCCAGCGCACGATGTCGTCGAACTCGTTACCCGCGACGCTCGAGCGCACTCGCATGACGAACACGCGGTCCTCGCTGCCGCCGTTCGGGTTCGGATTCTGCGCTTCGTCGAGGCTCGCGCCGCCGCTCGCCGCATTGCCTCCCGCGGACCAGACGACGACCGGTGTGGTGGACACCAGCGTCCCCGCGCTGCCGCAGCTCTTGCCCGCCGCGACGCCTTTGCCGCTCGCGCACACATGGAAAAGCGACAAAGCCGGATCGCCGAGCGCGGCGATCCCCGCGACGCGCATTCCGTTCACGCGCGTGAAAGCGTTGGTGTTGCCGGGCGGTCCGGCGCTTTGGTCGCTGACGGCGTAGCGTATGCGGTTCGTCGACGTGCCCCAGCCGTCGACCGCGTAGCCCTGTCCGTCGGAAGCGCGAAAACCGAGCTCAGCGCCCGGCAGGAAGCCGTGCTGCTTCGGGCAGCGGCCAGTGACGTGGTCGGCTCCGGCGGCTTCGCGACCGCCGCTGGACGCATCGGCGGGGCACGGGAAATACCCTTTCGCCACCACGTAACCGAGCAGCGCTTCGCGCGCCTCGCGCAGCAGCCGCTCGGTGTCTTCGATCTTGCGGTTTTCTACCTGCGACTCGAGCGGTATGAATACCGTACCGAAAAGGAGCGCGAGCAGGAACAGCGCGACCGCGACTTCGACGATCGTGAAGCCCCGGGCTCGCGCGGCCTCACTGCGCGTTGCCATTGCCGCCGGCGAGTACGACGCCGCCCGCCGGGGGGGACGCCACGGTCTGTCCGGCGGGTGTGAACTGTCCGGCCGCCACCAGGCGACTGGTGAGCGTCGTCACCGGAATCCACGCGACGAGGTCGTCGAATTCGTTGCCCACGACTTTGGATGGACCGCGGCTCACGAACACGCGATCGGCGCTGCCGCCATTGGGATTGGGGTTTTGCGCTTCGTGCACGCTCGTGCCGCCGGTCGCGCCGTTGGCACCGACCGACCACACCACGGCGACTGCATTGGACGCGAGCGTGACCGCGACGCCGCAGTCGGCAGCGGCGACTCCGTTGCCGCTCTGGCAGATGTGGAAATGCGGGGTTGCGCCGAAGCTCGCGAGCGGCGCGCTGCGCAAGCCGTTGGTGCGCGTCAAGGGGTTCGCGATCCCGCCGACCGCCTGGCTCGAGATGGCGTACCGTATGCGCTGGGAATTGCCTTCCCACGCGTCCACCGCGTAACCCTGCGCATCGGTCGGGCGAAAGCCGAGGAGCGCCGCGGGCAGGAAGCCGTGCGACTGCGCGCAACTGCCGGTCACGTGGTTGGTGCCGAGCGGCTCCTGTCCGTTGCTGGCGGAGTCCGCGGGACACGGAAAATAGCCGTTCGCAGCCGCGTAGCCGAGCAGCATCTCGGTGGCGAGATCGAGCATGCGCCGCGTCTCGTCGAGCTTGCGCGACTCGATCTGAGTCTGCAGGGGAACGAGGACGCTGCCCAGCACGAGGGCGATCACCGAAAGCGAGACCGCGTGCTCGAGGATGGTGAAACCGGTTGCAGACGCGCGGGGAAGCGTTTCGAGGCGGATAGTCATGGCTTGCACTCCTTCAGTTGGAGCATGGCGAGGTCGCACTCCTGCGGGCTCAGCGTATCGGCGCAAGGCGCTTTCAACATCGTTTGCGCCGCGCTCGCGCACTGGCATTGCGCGAGCGCCGCTCCCGCGGACCGGCACACGGCGCGCACCGAATTCGCCGATTCGCGGCACGGCACGCTGTCCATCAGCGCGCGGGCATTGATCGCGCAGCCCGCGGCGGCTCCCGTGATGGTGTAAGCGCGATCGCGGTCGGGATTGATCGAGGCCGGCGTCACGAAGCGGTGGTCGCCGTCGCGGTTCTCCGCGTCGTTGATGTAATCGGTCCAGCTCGCGCGCTGCTTGTTGCCCGCGGCGTAGCCGGGAGCGATTAGCACGACGTCGTAGCCCGCATTTGCATCGAGCGTGAGGCTCGGCTCGGTACAGGTCGGGCAGCCTTTGCCGCGGTCTTCGAGCGCGTCTCGCGCAACCGCGTAGTAGAAGAGGCGTGACCAGCCGTTCGATGCCAGATACGACGGCAGAACGCCGCTCGCCCACGGCTGCGGCAATGCGCCCGCGGCCGGTATGCGACCCTGGTGCGCGCCGACGTCGCTCATGCCGTCGCTTCCGCTATCGGGCCACGGATAGCATGCGCATGCGCTCGTGCTTCTGTAGGCGAGCAGCGCATTACGGGTTTCGAGCACGGCCCGCCGCTCGACGAGCGGCACGAGGTCTGCCGTGATGACGATCGCGAGCCGGTCGTTGTAGTGCTCGCCGGCGGGCGCGGAGATGTAAGGACCCGCAGCCGCGGCGTTGTTCACTTCCGCGGCGGTATCCAGGTAGTTGGTGGCGCACCGCGCCCGCTGCACGTTCTTCGCCGTGGTGGCGCAGAACGTGAGACTCGCGTCGCGGCGCTGCCCGGGCAGCGCCGTTCCGGGTGCGAACACGACGGCGACGCCCTGCGAGGTCACGAGCCTCATCTTGCTGTTGCTGTAGACCTCGAGCGTGCCTCTCGTATCGCTGTTCAGAGCGGGCGCAAAAGGATGATCGCGGAAGCCCGGCGAGAGCGCATACCAGAGCCGCTCGCCCGCGGAGTCGCGCAGATCGCCGATGCCGAGCGTGCGCCACGGCAGTCGGCCGAGATAGCTCGGACACGCCGAGCCGGTGAAAAGATCGGCGCTTCCATCGTCGTCGTTGTCGGGACAGGGCAGGCTGCCGGGCCGGTTGGCGTCGGCGAGGGCGCGGCCGATCAGCGCCTCCCGCGCTTCCCCAAGCGCGAGACGCGTGCGCGCGTCGGCGCTCACGATGCGGCTCACTTCGGTCGTCGATCCGTAGACGAGCAGCACCGCCGCGATCGACATCATCATGATGAGGACGAGGAGAGCCTGGCCCCGGCACGCGCGCAAGCGCGGACGGGCCTGCGCAAGCGCGCGATGGGGATGGGTCTCGCGCTGTGAGGCGGTTCTCACGGCAGTCGCTTTCGGGAAAGGACCAGGCGCGCTAGCGGGCTCGAAGCCGCCCGCTTTCAGACGATCAAAATCTTACCACCCGCTGCCGCGGACGCGTCGAGTGCGAAATTTCGGGGTGACGTGGAGCGGGCGCGACGCTCCGGACGGACCGAAGGGCCCGCTTACTGCGTGGCGCTGCCGCGGCGGAGCTGCTGCTCCTGCGCGGGGGGCAGCCCGCGGGTGCCGAGATCGAGCTTGAGCCCCACGGTGCCCGGCGCTTTCGACGACGGGGCGTCCGGGGTGCGCCCGGGCGCTTTGGCGTCGGCTGCTGCGCCTTGGGCGTCCGGAGGTGGCGCCTTTGCATCGGCCGCGCCTTTGGTTTCGGCGGGACCGCCTTTGGCGTCCGCCGGCGCCCGGGCGTCGCCTGCAACGCTCATCGCATCGTCCTTGGGCTTGCGGGTTTCCGCGACCTTGCCGGTGTGCACTTCCACCGACTGCCCGACTTTGATTTCGATGCT
>CAZULX010000606.1:0-4264 GCA_964621335.1 uncultured Streptomycetaceae bacterium | reverse complement strand
TGGGTTCCCCCCGTCCGTTTACCGGCGGCAAAGCGCAGCTTGCGCGGTAGGGCCGCCAGCGGCGACGCCCTACCGCGCAAGCTGCGCTTCGATCTCGGAGAACGTGCGCGCCACTTCGCTCGTCGCGATTGCAACGCCGAGCTGGCGTGCGATCTGTGTCGATGAGAACAAGCCCCGAACGTTCTGCCGTCCGGCAGCATTGCGCTCGACGACGATCATGTGCTGGCGGCCGGCCCTCTTGAGCGTCGCCACGACGTGGCCCACCCTGGCCGTGCGCACGGCGGTCATATCCAGCACCTCGAGCATTTCCTGAGGCGTCATGACATCGCGCACCAGGAGCTCCTCGCGGTGGATACCTCTCTGCGTAACGGCCCGCATCGGTTTCTCGCCGAGGATGTCGGTCGCCGTGATCACCCCGACCACGCGCCGGTCCTGATCGACGACGAGAAGCAGCCTCACCCCGCGTTGAATCATGCGGCGGTGCGCCTCGCCGAGCGTGTCTCCGGAAAGAATGATGACCGCAGTGACGGCGCCGAAATCGGTCATGACGTGGAGCGCGGGAGCCTCGAGGGTGACGCGCTCCGGAATGGCCTGGCTCGGCTGCGCATAGCCGACCCCCGGCTGCAAAGGGCCCAAGTCGAGCGGAGCGTAATCCCTCAGCACGGCGTTTGCGATCGATTCAGGCGCGGGGAAGACCGCTCGCAGCGCTTTCCGCGGGCGGCACCGGGAGCCTCACCTCGGCGTGCTTGCGCAGATAGCGTGCGAGCTCGCTCAACGCCTTCTGGTACACGTCGCGCTTGAAATCGATCACCGCGTCCGTCGGCACCCAGTACTCGCTCCAGCGCCACGCATCGAACTCCGGCTTGTCGCATGCACGAAGGCGCACGTCGCAGTCGCGCCCGATCAGCCTCAGCAGAAACCAGATCTGTTTCTGCCCGCGATAGTTGCCGCGCCAGTCGCGTTTGATCCACTGGTCCGGCACCTCGTAGCGCAGCCAGTCGCGCGTGCGGCCCAGGATCCTGACGTGCTCCGGCTGGAGCCCGACTTCCTCATGCAGCTCGCGGTACATGGCGAACTCCGGCGTCTCGCCGGGCTTGATCCCGCCCTGCGGAAACTGCCACGAATGCTCGCGCACCCGCTTGCCCCAGAAAACCTCGTTCCTGCAATTGCACAAGACGATGCCAACATTGGGGCGATAACCGTCACGATCGATCATGTCGTTACCCCGTAAGTTCGTCAGTTTTCAGGATTTTCCCGTACTTCGAAATCGAAGGAAAGCGCGCGGCGCAGTATCCGGTCATGGGTACAGATGTTGTCGGTCGTGCCTGTTCATCTTGCGCAGATTTTCGGTGAAACGCCCGAATTCGAGCCCGAATTCATCCTCCAGAGCCTGCGCCCGCGCTTCGAGTACCTCCCATTCCAGGGTCGGGGGGTCGCGAAACGCGAAGACGATGACGTTGCCCGGTCGCTCGGCGGGCAGACACAGGGTGCCGGCAGGAAAGGCCGTTTCGATCCGCTGCAGGAGCGTGGTGAAAAGCTTGTCTCCTCCCCAGAGGTTCACGACGAAGACCCCGCCGGCGGCGAGGCGCTGGCGGCACGCCGCATAGAAACTGCGGCTCGCGAGCTCCTCGGCGTGCGCATCGGCGTCGTAACCGTCGACGATCATGACCTGCGCGCCTACATCGCTGCGGGCGACGTATTCCGACCCGTCGCCCACGACGACCTGGAAACGCGGCTCGTCCGGCGGCACGAAAAAATACTGTCGGGCGATCGCCACCACCTGCGGGCTCAATTCGACCGCCGTCACCTGCGCCGCAGGCATGCGGTGATAGATGAACTTCGCAAGCGACCCGCCGCCGAGTCCGATCATGAGCACGCGCTCGGGCCGAGGCACGAAGAGCAGGAAAGCCATCATGCTGCGGGTGTACGAGAGCTCGAGGTCGTTGGGGCGCGCGAGCCGCATGGCGCTTTGCACGGTGTCGCTGCCGATGTGCAGCGCGCGCACGCCGAAGCGCTCGCTCACGTATGCCGTTTCGGCGTCGTCGACGGGTTTGCGCACGCGCCATTTCGCCAGGAATTTCATGCTGCACAGGGCGGGAAAGGAATACAAGGTCCGGTAGAATAAGGCTTTTTTTCTGGCTGGAACAGCCATGCGAGTCTCGCAGTTTTTCCTCTCCACGCTGAAGGAAGCACCCGCCGAAGCCGAAATCGTGAGCCATAAGCTCATGCTGCGCGCCGGGCTCATCAGGCGGCTCACCAGCGGCATCTACACCTGGATGCCGCTCGGCGTGCGCGTGCTGCGCAAAGTCGAAGTGGTGGTGCGCGAGGAAATGAACCGCAGCGGCGCGATCGAGCTCCTGATGCCCGGGGTTCAGCCGGCTGAGCTGTGGAAGGAATCGGGACGCTGGGCCGAATACGGTCCGGAGCTCCTGCGCTTTCGCGATCGCCACGACCGCGATTACTGCCTCGGGCCCACGCACGAGGAAGTGGTGAGCGACATCGTCCGCCGTGAGATCCGCAGCTACCGGCAGCTCCCGCTCAATCTGTACCAGATCCAGACGAAGTTCCGCGACGAGGTCAGACCGCGCTTCGGCGTCATGCGCGGCCGTGAATTCCTCATGAAGGACGCGTACTCGTTCCACGCCGACAAGGCGAGCCTCGACGCGGCGTATCGCGCGATGTACGACTGCTACTCCCGCATCTTTACGCGGCTGGGGCTCAAGTTCCGGGCGGTGGCGGCCGATACAGGAAGCATAGGCGGCACGGGTTCTCACGAGTTTCACGTGCTCGCCGAGTCGGGCGAGGACGCAATCGCGTTCTGCCCCGACTCGGATTTCGCGGCGAACGTCGAGCTCGCCGAAGCCGTTGCGCCTGCAGGCGGACGGCCGGCCACTCGCGAGCCGCTGGCGAAAGTCGACACGCCGGGGGTGAAGACGATCGCCGAGCTTTGCGCGCATCTGAAGCTGCCAGCGGACCGCACCGTAAAGGCAGTCGTGGTGGACGGGGTCGACACGAAGCCCGTTCTCCTCCTCGTGCGGGGCGACCACGAGCTCAACCCGGTCAAGGCGGGCAAGCTCGAGGCAGTGGCGAAGCCGGTGCGCTTTTCATCCGCGGCGGACATCGCGGACGCCTTCGGAGCGCAGCCGGGTTCGCTGGGTCCCGTCGGCTTTGGCGGAACGGTCATCGCCGACCGCGCGGTCGCAGTGCTCGGGGATTTCGTCACCGGCGCGAACGACAACGATCGGCATTTCACGGGGGTCAATATCGGCCGCGATTTTCAGGAGCCTCTTGTCGCGGACATCCGCAACGTCGTTGCCGGCGATCCGAGCCCGGACGGCAAAGGCGCGCTGGAAATCTGTCGGGGGATCGAGGTTGGACATATCTTCCAGCTCCGTACCAAGTATTCGAGCGCGATGAACCTGACTTTCCTGGACGAAGCCGGTCAGTCGCGGCTGATGGAAATGGGCTGCTACGGTATCGGCGTCACGCGGGTCGTCGCCGCCGCCATCGAACAGAACAACGACGCGCGGGGTATCGTCTTTCCCCCGGCGATGGCGCCGTTCGACGTGGCGATCGTGCCGATCGGCATGGGCAAGAGCCCCCGGGTGCGGGAAACCGCCGAGCGGCTGCACGACAGCCTCGCTGCCGCGGGCGTGGAACTTCTCCTTGACGACCGGGACGAACGTCCGGGTATCATGTTCGCGGACATGGAGCTCGTGGGGATACCCCACCGCATCGTCATCGGCGAACGCGGGCTGAAAGACGACAACATCGAGTACCAGGGCCGCAGCGAGACCAAGTCCCAGGCCGTCCCGCTCGCCGAAGCCGTGGATTTCATAATAGCGAAGCTGACTTAAGACATGATGAACCTTTCCCGATTTCGGGCCGCCGCGCTGGCGTGCGTGCTGGCGCTCTCAGCACCCGCGGCGCTCGCGGGCGCGCAGATCTACGAGCCGCTGTCGGCGAGCGTGCAGGCCGCGCTCAACAAGGCCATTTCGGACCAGGCCGCGTCTTACCTCGCTTTCAAGACGGAAGAGGAAGCGCGCGCGTGGCTGACGGTGATGTCGGCGCGTCTCGCCAAGCGCATGCCCGACCGCGTTGCGCGCGAGGAATTTCTGGTGACGGTGCACTACGAGGCCAAGCGCGCCGGGCTGGACCCGCAACTCGTGCTCTCGCTGATCCAGGTCGAAAGCGCTTTCCGCAAGTACGCGGTCTCGAGCGCCGGCGCGCGCGGCTACATGCAGGTGATGCCGTTCTGGGTAAA
>CAZULX010000605.1:0-3235 GCA_964621335.1 uncultured Streptomycetaceae bacterium | reverse complement strand
CTCGTCGACGAGAAAGGGAAAGCGCTCGTGGGCGAGCCGCTCGATCAGCGCCGTGCGGCGCTGGAGCGCTTCGTCGAGCGCAATACCGGCGCCGATTCGCGCGTCAGGCTTGCGCCGCGCGCGATCGAGCGCGGCGACGCGGATGAGTGGCTGGAATCGCTCGGGACCGGCCTCGACGGCATCATGGCGAAGCGGCGCGACCTCCCATACCAATCGGGCGAGCGTACCGGCATGCAGAAGTTCAAGCGCATGCGCTCGGCCGATTGCGTGGTAGGCGGTTTTCGCCACGCAGCCAAGGCGCCGGTCGTGGGATCGCTCCTGCTGGGGCTCTACGACGACGCGGGACTACTGCACCACGTGGGCTTTACGTCGAGCATCAAGGCGGAGGCAAAGTCCGCGCTCACGAAGAAGCTCGAAGCGCTGGTGGAGGAGCCCGGCTTTACCGGCAACCGTCCGGGCGGGCCGAGTCGCTGGAGTACCGAACGCAGCGGAGAGTGGCAGCCGCTCGCGACCGAGCTCGTGGTCGAAGTGCAGTACGACCATTTCAGCGGCGGGCGCTTTCGTCACGGGACGAAGTTCCTGCGATGGCGCCCGGACAAATCGCCGCGTCAGTGCACCCTCGCCCAGGTCGCTCAGGAGTCGCAGACCCCTCTCAAACTCCTGCTCGAAAAAATGTAAATCGCATATAGCGACGGCAGCCGCCTAAGCGGGCCCTTGCGCCCGGAGCGTAGCGATGGAGCGGTTGTAGATCTTTGTTGGCGGTAGCCGCCTAAGCGCGCCGTCACGCCCAGAACGTAGCGAAGGAGCGGTGTAGAAGTTTCCGCGAAGAGCGGCGTACCTATTATCCGGCTTTGAGGCCGCCTTTCCGCTTCTGTTTGCGGTCGGCCATGATCTTCGCGTAGCAGTCGGAGCACACCTCGCGGCGGTGCGTGCCGCCCGGCAGCGCCTTGAATTGCTCTCGCGGCCTGTAATGCTGCCCGTGGTAACAGAACTTGAGGGGAGTCGATACGCTCATGAGGCGATTCTCAGCAATTCGGTGGTGCGAAGATCTGGTGCCTAGAACCCGGATGCGCTCGGCACAGGGGGCGCAGCACGCCGGGCGCCGGTCTGAACACGTGCGTAGGCCGCCGGCGCGTCGACATCATACGACTTGAACACGGTTTTGAGCGGCTTCGAATCGGGCAGGACGTAGACGATGCCGCCCTTCTTCCTGAAGTGCGGGCGCACCACCTGGTCGTAGAAGGCCGGCGGAACATTGATGCAGCCGTAGGTGATGCGGTGCTGCGCGGGATCGCTCGAGCGCATGCGCTCGTGGCGCCGCTGCTTGGTCCGCTTCGCGGACAGCTTGTGGAGCGCGATACCGCTGTCGTAGTCGACCCACAACACGCGCTCGCCGCTGGAATTGAGGTCTTCGTCGGCAACAAACCGGCCTGCCGGGGTGATGCGCTGCGAGGGCTTGGTAGCATACATGTCCATGTTCATCACGCCGGGTGCGAAGGTGTCTCCCACGCCCATTCCGAGCAGCACCGGCGTCGCGCGGATGAGGCGCCCCCGCGCGTCGAAAGCCACTGCGCGCGCATTCACTTTGTCGACGATGATGAAAGGCAGCTTCCGGTGATCGCCGGAGTGCACCGCCCAGTCGGCGATGTGCCGCACCTCGGCCGACACGCTCTCCCCGCGCAGATCGGCGCGCTGCGCCGCGCCTGCGACGTATGGGCTGCTTTGCGCGAGCACTGCGTCGATGCCCAGCGGTGCGAGAGCGGCCGCCAGGACGAGGCGAAGCGCGATGGATGTGAGGGTTCGGTTCATGTCGTGTCGTGCGGTCGGACGTTACGGTGTGTGGTTCCACTGCAGTCTTCGTACCCCAAATATACCGAATCCCGCCGTGCTTGGGGGAATCGGCCGGATGCTCGGGGTGGCAGCGCGTAGCTGACGCCGTGCCGCGTGCACTCGATCGCAGCTCGCGAAGCCGGAATTCAAAGGCGCTACCTGCGTGCCGAGAAATCGACGAAACGGTAGTTAGCAACGGGCGTTTTGAGGGCCTTTCTTTAGCGCGCCCTGCATCGCGCCGACGTACTTGTGCGCCGCTTCGATGTCGGGCCGCGCGCGGTCGAAAAGCTTGGACCGGCTGACGGTGACCACCAGGAGGTGCTTCCCGAAAGGCGGCACAATGTCCCATTGCATGCCGAAGATGGCGTCGTCGCCGACCACGAGGCGCTGTCCGGGCTGCACCTGATTTTTCGGGTCCCTCGCGTTGGGGAGCAGATGAACGACATTGCCTTCGCCGTCGTAGAGATCCGCGTACACGAACCCCGGAAAACCCGCCATGGTGACTTCGGCGACGAGCTTGTCGCCTTCGAAAGCCGCGGCCGCGCCGTTCTTCAGTCCGATGGAAGGCGGACCCGTAGCTCGCGATTCCGTTCTTGAGCTCGGAGGCTTGACGCAGCCACTGGATCATCTTGCGCTCGTCGCGCGAGACGCCGTTGGTTCCCTGCTCGAACATCTGTCCGACGCGGTATGCGGCGTCCCTTGTCGCCGGCGAGCGCCTTCGCCTGATCGGCCCTGAACTGCGCGTCCCCGGCTTCCGCAACTCCTGAACCAGTATGCTTTCATCCGCGGACAGCGGCGCGATCGCATAACGCCCGGGGGCGGTGGAAAACGTGATCACCGTCCCGCGCGGCGGGTTGACCTGGTTGAACGTCGCCGCGGCATCCGTTTTCACTTTCGTCGGGTCGTTGCGGCACGCATCGAATATCAGAACGCAAGTGCCGTCATTGGGGAGCGACGCCTGCGCGATGATGTCGCGGTCAATGTTGATCGACGAGCCGGCTATGGTCTCGATGCGCTGATCGAGCGGGACGTCGCTCGCGACCATGTAGTTCCCGCCGCGATGCTGGATGCCGTGTCCGGTGTAGTAAAAAACCGCGAGCGCGCGTTGCGGGCTCGAGCGCAGCTCTCCGAAGAAGCCCTGGATCAGATCGCGCGTGCTCTGGGTGCCCTGGTCGGTCTCGCGGCGGGCCTGGAAACCGAGCTCAGTCAGCGCCGAGGCGACGTCGGCGGCGTTCTTGCGTGAGCTGGGTATCGCCTGGCGAGGGGGTGTGTAGACCGTGTTGCCCAGCACGAGCGCCTTGCGCAGCAGCGGACCGCCGGTGTCGAGCCGCAACGATTGCGCGAGCGCGCTGCCGGGGTACGTTTGCGCGAACGCTGCGGCCGACAGGCCCAGTATCCGCTCGAG
>CAZULX010000604.1:0-3639 GCA_964621335.1 uncultured Streptomycetaceae bacterium | reverse complement strand
CGCTCGGGGACCGAAGCGCTCGCGCGTCTCATGGAGGCCGATTTCGCGGCCATCCTGCTCGACATCAACATGCCCGGCATGGACGGTTTCGAGACCGCCGCGCTCATCCACCAGCACCCGCGCTTCGAGAAGACGCCGATCATTTTCGTGACGGCGGTGCACGTGACCGATCTCGATCGGCTCAAAGGCTACGAGCTCGGCGCCGTCGATTACGTCTACGTGCCGGTCGTGCCCGAGATTTTACGCGGCAAGGTGCAGGTCCTGATCGAGCTCTACCGCCAGCGCCGCGAGCTGGAAAAGCTCAACAAAAGCCTTGCCGCCGCGAACGCGGCGCTCCAGGCCGAGAAGGCGCGTGAGCTCGAAGCGCTGAACGCGATACTCGCGGAAGCCAACGCCGAGCTCGCGCAGGCGAACCGCACGCTGCAAGCGGAAGTCGCCGAGCGCGAGCGCGCGCAAGGAGCGCTGGAAGCCGCCGACCGCCGCAAGGACGATTTCCTCGCGATGCTCTCGCACGAGCTCAGGAACCCGCTCGCGGCCATCCAGGGCTCGATCGAGCTCATGCAGAAGAAACCGATCGAAGATCCCCAGCTCCAGTGGGCGCGCGATGTCATCTCGAGGCAGAACCGCCACCTGACGCGGCTGATCGACGATCTGCTCGACGTCTCCCGCATCACCCGCGGCAAGCTCACGCTGCAGCGCGAGTCGGTAGAGCTGCGCGCCGTCGCCCAGCTTGCGGTGGAGACCGTGCGCCCGCTGCTCGAATCGCGCCGGCACGATCTCACGCTCCACGTGCCGGACGCGCCGCTGCACACCGAAGCCGACGCGGTGCGCCTGACGCAGGTCATCGCGAATCTGCTCACGAACGCGGCCAAGTACACCGACGAAGGCGGCCGCATCGAGCTCACGATACAGCGCGACAGCGCGTCCGGGCGCGGCCACGACCACGTCTTGATCTGCGTGACCGACAACGGGCGCGGGATATCGGAGGAGGCGATGCTGCGCCTGTTCGAGCCTTCGACGCACGAAGAGCGGCTGAACAGCGGCGCGCACGGCGGCCTCGGTATCGGCCTCATCGTCGTGCGCGGCCTCGTCGAAATGCACGGCGGCGTGGTCGAGGCGCGGAGCGAAGGGCCGGGCCAGGGCAGCGTGTTTACGGTGCGCCTACCGTTGCTCCCGGTCGAAGAGCTCACCCTCACCGTCGCGCCGGCGCACGACACGGCCGCCCAGCCCGCGCCGGTCGAGTCGGCGCTCAGAATACTGGTGGTGGACGACAATCAGGATTCGGCGATCAGCATGACGCTGCTCCTCGAGCTGCAGGGCCACGAAGTACACGTCGCACACGCCGGCACCACCGCGCTCGAGCTCGCGAGCGACAAGCGCCCCGATGTCATCCTGCTCGACATCGGCATGCCGGGCATGAACGGCTACGAAGTCGCGCGCCACTTGCGGGCGCGGCCGGAGTTCGCCGACACGCTGCTGGTGGCGATCACCGGTTACGGCCGGGCGGCAGACATGAAGCAGACGCACGCCGCGGGCTTCAACCATCACCTCGTGAAGCCGGTGGACTACGAGAAACTGCAGGCGGTGCTCGCCACGCGCTGCAGCGGCTCCGCGTCCAGCGGGCCGCTACGCAGCGGGCACGTGGCGCAGTGCGCCGGAAATACGCCGATGTAATATGCGGGCGTGACGAAGAGACGCGGTTGCCGGGGTCGCGGTTGGCCAGTCCGGCACTGGCGTCACAGTGTTGCCGTAAAACCGATTTGAGGAGAAAACGGGGTGTTGTCCTCACTTGAAAGCGCTGATGTCGGATCCTGATTTTCCGGAAGAGCTCCAGTCGTTCATTCAGGACTCCATCCCCACGGTGGACGCCGTGGAGCTGCTGCTCGTACTCGCGCTGCACCCCGAGCGCTCGTACCAGGTCACGGAGTTGATCGACGCGATGCGCCCGACGGCCGTGAGCGAGCCGGTGGTTCGGCGCTACCTCGGCCACTTCCAGTCACGGGGTCTCGTCAAGACACAGGAGAACAACAGCCACCAGTATAGCCCGGAGACGCCCGGCCTCGGCGAGATGGTGCGCGCGCTCACGAAAGTATTCAACGAGCGCCCGGTCACGCTGGTTCGTATGATATATGCGCCGAAAGACGAGAAGATCCGCTCGTTTGCAGACGCTTTCAGACTGAAGAAGCCGTAACGAATCGCATGGAAATCTTCAAGCTCGTCCTATTCCTGCTCGCGATCGTCACGAGCCTCGGTTGCACGGTGCTGCTGTTCCGCGGCTACGTGCGAACGGGCCTGCGTATCCTCATGTGGAGCGCGCTCTGCTTCGTTTGCCTGACGGTGAACAACCTGCTGCTCTTCATCGATGTCATCCTGCTCCCCGCCACCATCGACTTGCGGGTTTTTCGGCACGGCACGGCGCTGGTCGGCATGCTCTTCATGCTCTATGGCTTCATCGTCGAATCGGAATAAGCGCAGATGATCGATTTTCTAGCCGGATCGCTCACCCTCGCCTACGTCATCGCGTCGGTGTATTTCGTGCATTTCTGGCGCCGCACCTCGGACCGCCTGTTCCTCGCGTTCGCGCTCGCGTTCGGGCTGCTCGCGTTGAACCAGGTCGCCGTGTTCTCGCTGGGCGTCGGCGACGAGCGCCACAACTACGCTTACATGCTGCGCGTGCTGGGGTTCGTCCTCATCCTGTTCGCGATAGTGGACAAGAATTTATTCGGCCGGACAAGGCGCCGGCCTTAAATTCTTGCGGTAAACGAACAGAGGGGAACCCCAAGGTTCCCCTCCGTAACCTCCCTTCCTACGGTTATCTACCGATAACTCCCCTCCCCTTCCGGGGGAGGTTAGGGTGGGGGTGGTTTGAAGCTTACCGTGGGGAAGGCTACTTGGTCCTGAAACCCATCCCGCGCGAGAGCGTGGCGATGATGCCTTCGCTCTCGGATTTCCTGGCGCTCTTCGCCGATTGCGTGCTCCGGCGCTGGCTGCCGGTAAGGCGCTCCGCGGCCCTCGCGCGCGACACCCGGCCCGCGCCGCCTTCCTCGAGCGCCGTCTTCCGCGCCTGAAGCTGCTCGCCGAGCGCCTTCAAGTCGAGCTTGGTCTTGCGGAGCTTCGGGAACATCTCGTTCTGCTCTTCTTTCACGTGGTGCTTCACGAATTCGCCGAGCACCGTCACTTTCGCGTCGAAGAGATCCGCTCCCGCGCTGCTGGCGCGTATCTGCGCGATGAGGTCTTTCGCGCTCGCGTGCTCGACGGTCGCTTCGTCGAGGAGGTCCTCGTCACGCAGCACTTCGCGCGCGGCGGGGTAGAAGATCTCCTCTTCGATCTGCGCGTGAACGGTGAGCTCGTCGCAGATCTGGGTGGCGAGCGCGGACTTGCGATCCTTGCTGCGCGTCTTCTCGAACTGGTCGAAGAGCCCCTGGACGAGCTGATGGTCGGCCTTGAGGAGCGCGATCGCATCCGAAGGCTGGCGTTCGCCGGCGCTCTTACGTGCAGTGCTCTTGCGAGCGGTTTTCTTTGCTGATTTCCTGGCGGCCATGTCGTTGTCTCCCGGGAAGAATGGCGGTTGCCGTGTAGCAAGCCGTATTCCCGCGCGGTAGAAAGATCTACGCCGCTCCTTCGCGAAGCGAAGGGCGC
>CAZULX010000603.1:0-7642 GCA_964621335.1 uncultured Streptomycetaceae bacterium | reverse complement strand
CGCCCGACGTCCATCGAGAAGAGCTCGCCCAGCGTGCCGTACAGATCGACGTGTATGCGCGGGTGATAGTCGGCGTCGCCTATTTCTTTGACGCGAGTCGCGACGCGCCGCACGAACGCCGCCAGCTTCTCGCCTTCGAGCCCGACGTGCTCGCTCACGATCTGGAACGACGCGTGCGGCAGGAGCTCGACGCGCTTCAGGATCACGCGGTCGAGCTGCCCGGCATCGTCCTTGTGGCACGAGGCGAGTATCGGAATCGGGACGGTCGAGATCGTGCAGCCGTATTCGCGGGCGATCACTTCGGCCATCGTCTGTTTATGGCTCAGGGCCGTCGCGTGCAGCAGCGCCTGGCTCACGCCGTAGCGGATCGCGGTGTGGAGTCTCTCCCCCGCCCGGGTATAGCGGTCCATCTCCCCGGCGTTCGCCTTGAAGCTCGACACGTCGCGGCCGCGCAAGGCATCGGCGACTTCGCCGCGCACGTAATCGATGTGGCCCTTCGCGTTGAATGCCGGGTCGCGGCCCGCGACGCCTGCAAGTATCACGTCCGCGCAGTCGCCGAACGCCACCTGCCCGTCCTCCAGCACCAGCATCACCGAGATGATCGTGGCGGGCTCTATGATCCGGGTGAAGCCCGGCGACATCGGCGCGCCGTCGTACAGGCTCCCGTTGGACTTGCCCTTGCCCGACTTGATGGCGAGGAGGTCGCGGTGCATGTAGCCCGAACGGCCTGCGGCGCAAATGACGTCCTTTACTTTCATGCGGCTACTCCATTCGTGTCCGGTCCCGTCCGCAGGCGAAAAGCACCGCTCACAGCTTCACGCCCGCGGCTTCGATTATGGCGCGCACGCGCGCGCGCTGCTCTTCGGAGATGACCAGACGCTCCGCGAAATCCTGGCCGATGGGCCGCGTCGCATCGATGCCCATCTTGGTCAGCGTGAACGTTTTCGGATCGGACGTCGGGTCGAGGATGGCGCCCTTGCAGCCGGGAATGAAAACGATGTCCTGCTCGGCGCGCACGCGAGTGGCGACCGCCCACATGACATCGCTCATGTCGAAGATGTCGACGTCCTCGTCGACCACGATCACGTACTTGGTATAGAACTCGGTGCCGAGCGCGGCCAGGATCGCCTGCTGCGGCTCGCCCTGTGCGGTCTTCTTCATCTGCACGATCGCGAGGAACGCGCCGCACGTGCGATGCGGCACGTGCACGGCGATGACGTTCGGCAGATTGCGCCGCAGCGTGTTCAGTATCTCGCCTTCGCGCGTGACGCACGAGACGAGGATGTGATCCTGCGACATGCCCGAGGCGATCGAATGGAACATCGCGTCACGGCGCATGCGGATGCGTTTCGCCACGAATACGTTCTCGGTGCTGCGATACGATGCGTAGCCGGTGAACTCGCTGAAAGGCCCTTCCGGTTCCTTCACGCCGCCGAGGATCTCGCCTTCGATCACGATCTCCGCGCCCGCCGGCACTTCGAGATCCTCGACGCCGGTTCTCGCGAGCCGATAGGGCTCGCCGAACAGTCCGCCGATGATCTCGAACTTGCGCACCTGCGGCGGGTAGGCGTAGACCATCGAGCCCATGTAGTGCAGCGGGTGGATGCCGAGGCTGATCGCAGCCGGGAGGTTCTGCCCGCGCTCTTCGGCGCGGCGGTGAAACTCGTGCATGCGCCGGCGCGAATGCAGCGAGACGCCGAGGCGGTTTTTGCCTTTGACCATAAGGCGGTGGAATCCGGTGGTATCGACGCCGGTGACCGGGTCGCGCGCCGCGATCTGGCCCGCGGTGATGTACGGCGCGGCGTCGACCGAAAAGTGCAGTGGAACCGGCAGCCGCGTGAGATCCACGTCGTCGCCTTCCAGCACCACTTCCTGCCAGGGCGCCTCCTTCACGACCTCGCACGGAATGTATTTCTGGCAGCGCTCGCGAAAAGCGGTAGGAAGCTCCTCGGGCTTCACGCCGAGACAGGCGGCGAGGAGCACGCGATTGCCGGCGATGTTCGTGACGACCGGCATCGTGTGGCCTTCGACGTTCTCGTAGACGACGACGGGGCTCCTGCCCGCGCGCTCGAGCTCGAACACGAGCGAAGTGATGTCGAGGTGCGGCCGCACCGGCTCGCGTAT
Source organism: uncultured Streptomycetaceae bacterium (assembly GCA_964621335.1). Lineage (GTDB taxonomy): Bacteria > Pseudomonadota > Gammaproteobacteria > Burkholderiales > SG8-41 > JAQGMV01. The sequence goes on along the minus strand of CAZULX010000603.1, from coordinate 5,518 downwards.
GCGCAGGAGCTCGCCGGGGTAGTCGCGCTCCACCATGCTGAGAAAACCACGGAGACTCTGCGCCGCGGTCCGATCGAGACGGCTCACCATCCCCATTCCTTTTCGATATTCAATGGGCCCGCTCCCCGGGCACCGCTTTGCCGCGGCGCGCGCCGGTCTGACTTCTCTTCAACGCTTTGCCCTTGCCGCCTGCGGCGCCGCTGCGTTCGGATCCCGACCGGTCGAGCAGGTCTATGTAGAGCTTCACGCAGTCGTTGCGGTAGACGATGTCGGCGACGTAGATCGCGACGCCTTTGCGGTTCGTGACGATGCAATGACATTCCGCGGTGGGCGTGCCGAGCGGCACCTTGAGCAGGCCCGCCGTCGCCGGATCGGCGCTGCCGATGACGAGCGTCTGGTGCGCGTCCCGGATGTCCGCGCCCAGCAGTCTCGCGACGATCGGAAGCGCCGTGCGCGTAAGAAAAAGATCCGGGTGCCGATCAAAGATGGCGCGGTCCAGATGCAGGTCGACCAGCGCGTAAGGCGCGCCGTTCTTCGTTTGCACGCTGCGCAGGAATACGTACTCCGCCGCGAGCGCGCCTTCACCGTCGTCGAGCCTGGGCCACGCCGGTGGATCGTCGACCTTGATGATCGTCGGCACGTTGTCCCGGATCGAGGCGATGAGCGCGTCCCACGTCGTCTCCAGCCGCAGCCAGTGCTTGTCCTGGAGCTTGTTGGCGACGAAGGTGCCGCGGCCCTGGTGGCGCCGCACCAGGCCCTCGTTCTGCAGGAGCTCGACGGCCTGTCTCACCGTCACGCGCGCCACCTCGAATTCGCGCTCGAGCTCTTCGAGCGTCGAGATCTGCTGCCCGATCTGCCAGTGCCCGGTTTCTATACGCCGCCGCAGCGCCGATGCCACCTGGATATACAGCGGCACGCGGCTACGGGCGTAAGTGGTTCTGAGTTTAGACATACCAGCTCATTCTAGCCGCACGCCGGCAAGCGCCCCTGCAATGGCTGCCGCGGGTCATTCGATCGGCCGGATCGCATCGGCTTCCCGCTCCATCGCCGCCTCCTGCGCTCGGCGCAAACGCACGGCTTCGTGCACGTCGACCGCGACGAAGCGCATGGTGCGGCCCGGTCTGCGCCGTCCGACGACCGGGATGTCGGCGGAAATCACTGTCGCGATCTTCGGATAGCCGCCGGTCGTCTGGTTGTCGACCATGAGCACGATCGGCCTTCCCGAGCCCGGCACCTGCACCGCGCCGCTCACGACTGCGTCGGAGACGATGTTGTAGCCTTTCGCGTGCGCGAGCGCCGGCCCTTCCAGACGGTAACCCATGCGGTCGGCCTGGGTCGAAACGGTGTACTCCGAGGACAGGAACGTCTGCACCGCTGCCTCGGTGAAATAGTCCGCCTGCGGCCCCAGCACCACGCGTATCGGCTGGTCCAGACCGAGATCGAAAGGCCGCGCCAGCATCCGCTCGGCACGCACATTCGCGTTCGCCTGTACGAGGGGCAGGACGTCGAGCTTCTGGAAGCGGCGCCCGCGCAGCCCGCCGATGCCACCGCGCACATAGGTGGACGCACTCCCCAGTGCCTGCGGGACGTCGGGCCCGCCTTCTATCGCGAGATACGCGCAGACCGAATCACCGAGCGCGCCGACGCGGAAAACCTCGCCGCGTGTCAGTCTCACGCTGCGGCCCGCTGGAACGAGCCTCGCGTTGCCCGAGCGGATTTCGATTCCGGCGCCGCAGCCCACCAGCGCGACCCGCACCGAGTCGGCGAGCACCCTGAGCGTCGGCCCCTGGAGCAGCATTTCGAGCGCGGGGGCGCCGGGGCGGTTGCCGACGAGCGCGTTCGCGAGGCGCAGGCTCACCCGATCGAGCGCGCCCGATCGCGGCACGCCCACGTCCTGGAAGCCGGTCCGCCCCAGATCCTGGACGGTCGTGTGAGGGCCGGGGGCGACGACTTCTAGCGCCTGCATCACGCACGCACCGTTTCGCAGGGAACCTCGTAGGCGCCGGCTTCGACCGCCGCGCGTATCGCGTCGAACTCGCGCGCGTCGACCGGCTCGAAACGCACCTGGTCTCCGGGACGCAGCAGTGACGGCCGCGGCGAGCGCATGTCGAACAGTCTCACCGGCGTCGCACCGATCAGGTGCCAGCCGCCGGGGCTTTCGATCGGATACACCGCAGTCATGTTGCCGGCAATCGCGATCGATCCCGCGGGGACCTTGACGCGAGGGTCTTCGCGCCGCGGCAGCACGAGGGACGCCGGGAGATCGCCCAGGTACGGGAAACCCGGGACGAAGCCGATCATGTAGACGTGAAAGCATGCACCCGCATGGAGCCGCACCACCTCGGCGGGGGTAAGTCCCGTGCGCTCCGCGACCGCCTCGAGGTCCGGGGCATGCGCGGCGGCGTAAGAGGCGGGAATCCGCCAGAGCTTCGTCTCCTTCGCAGCTTCGGGTGCGGCGTCCAGCAGATTCTCGACCGCCGCGACGATACGCGCGCTGTCGGTGGCGAGCGGATCGTAGTGCACCATGAGGGAGCGGTAGGTCGGCACCGTCTCGACGATCCCCGGTGTATTCGATGCGCGCACAGCCGCGCTCAGGCGCAACACGCGCTCGCTCAGCTCGCGGTCGATGCGATCGCCGAACTCGACCGCCAGTGCGGTGTCGCCTGCAACGAGAAACCGCACGTGCATGCTGTAGTTGCTCCACGAGCCCGTCGTCGTTCCAACGATTATAGTTCGGCTTAAGTGATACGGTCGTTCTATTGTTAGTATAATTTGGACATGCAGTCCCGTCCCACTCTTGCGATCATCGGCGGCACCGGCGCGCTGGGCTCGGGGCTCGCGATGCGGTGGGCGGCTGCGGGCTACGCCGTCGTGCTGGGCTCGCGCTCCGCCGAAAAAGCCGAAGCCGCCGCGCGCGAAATACCAGTGGGCAACGGTGCCCCGCAGGTGCGCGGGCTGGACAATGCGGCAGCCGCGCTTGCCGGCGACATCGTCGTTCTCGCCGTTCCCTATTCGAGCCACGACGCGACACTGGACGAGATCGCCCCGTGCGTCGCGGGCAAGATCGTGGTCGACGCGGTGGTGCCGCTCGTGCCGCCCAAAGTCTCGCTCGTGCAGTTGCCCGCGCAGGGCTCGGCCGCACAGGCCGCGCAGGATCGCATCGGCGACGGCGCGCGGGTCGTATCCGCATTTCACAACGTCGCGGCGGCAAAACTGCGCAAAGGCGGCGCGGTCGAGTGCGACGTGCTGGTCTTCGGCAACGACCGCGCGGCGCGTGTAGCGGTGATCGAGCTGTGCGAGGCCCTCGGCACGCGCGGCATCGACGGCGGCGTCATCGCGAATTCGGTCGTGGCCGAAGCGCTGACCGCGGTCCTGATCGGCATCAACAGGCGCTATAAGGTCGACGGTGCCGGCATACGGATCACCGGGATCGGCGGCGGCTCCAGCACGCCGTAGAATCGGTCCCGATACCGTAATCATCCAGCGCCGGCGACGCTTTCCTCCTTGAATCGCGGGCGCGCTTACAGGAGAACCGCATGACCACCATCAACTTGAACGCCGACATGGGCGAGAGCTACGGCCGCTTCACCGTCGGCAACGACGAATCGATCATGAAAGTCATCAAGTCGGCGAGCATCGCCTGCGGCTTCCACGCCGGGGATCCGACCGTGATGGCGAACGCGGTGCGCCTCGCGAAAGAGAACGGCGTGTCGATCGGCGCACACCCGGGCTTCAACGACATCTGGGGCTTCGGCCGCCGCGAGATCAGGATGAATCCGCGCGATCTCGAATACATGATCTCCTACCAGATCGGCGCCCTGAACGGCATTGCCGCGGGCGCCGGCCTCAAGGTGACGCACGTGAAGCCGCACGGCGCGCTGAACAACATGGCCCACGACGACGCGGAATACGCAGCCGCGATCGCGCGCGGCATCAAGTCGGTCGACCGCGACATCATCTTCGTGGCGAACGCCTGCTCCGAAATGGTCAAAGCGGGACGCGAGCAGGGCCTGCGAGTCGCCGAGGAAGCGTATGTCGACCGCACTTACGAGGACAACGGCAAGATGACTTCGCGCAGGCTCCCCGACGCGATGATCAAGGACAAGGAGGCCGCGATACGCCAGGTGCTGTCGTTCGTCGAGCAGGGCGCGCTCATCAGCAAGAACGGCAAGAAGCTCCCCACGCGCATCCACACGTTCTGCACGCATGGCGACGAGGCGACCGGGGTGGGCGTCGTGAGCGCCGTTCGCGAAGCGCTCGAGAAGAAAGGCATCCGGGTGGTGCCGCTGCCCGAAATGGAATTCTGAGAGGGTCGAGCCATGGATACGACCTGCAACGATCGCGCGCGCGGCAGCTTTGCGGCCGTGCTGCTCTCGGCTGCGTCCATACTTGCATTGTGCGCAGCCGCCGACGCGCCGGCCGCACAGTCCCAGGCGTATCCGGCGAAGCCCATACGCATCGTCGTGCCCTTCCCGCCCGGAGGCTTCTCGGATGTCTTCGCGCGCATCATCGGCGCGCGCATGAGCGAGACGTGGGGCCAGCAGGTGGTGGTCGACAACCGCCCCGGCGCCGGCGGCGGCATCGGCGCGGACATCGTTGCGAAAGCGCCGGCCGACGGCTACACGCTCGTCATGGGCACTATCGGCACCCACGCCATCAACGCCACGCTGTTCAGCAAGCTGCCTTACGATCCTGTGCGCGATTTCGCGCCCGTCGCGTTCGTCGTGGAAGCGGAAGGGCTGCTCACCGTGCATCCCTCGCTTCCGGTCAAGACCACGCGGGAGGTGATCGCGCTCGCGCGCAGCAGGCCGGGCGCACTCGCGTACGCGTCTGCCGGCGCGGGCACGACCAGCCATCTGGCGGGCGAAGTGTTCAAGACGATGGCGAAAGTCGACATCACGCACGTGCCGTACAAAGGCAACGTCCCGGCGATCACCGATCTCATGTCGGGACAGACCTCGATGCTTTTCGCGACGCTGCCCACCGTGCTCCCGCAGGTGCAGGCGAACAGGCTGAGAGGCATCGCCGTGCTCGGGTCGAAGCGCTCCGCCGCCCTGCCCCAGATGCCGACGCTTGCCGAGTCCGGCCTGCGCGGATTCGAAGTGAACAACTGGACCGGCGTGCTGGCGCCCGCAGGCACGCCTGCCGACGTCGTCGCGAAGTTGAACGCCGAGATCGTGCGCGTCATGCAGCTCCCCGAAGTCCAGGCGCGGCTGCCGAAACAGGGGCTGCGTTTCGTCGCGACGACGCCGCAGCAGTTCACCGAGTTCGTGAAGTCCGAGAAAGAGAAATGGGCGCCCATCGTAAAAGCCACCGGCGCGAAAGCGGACTGAACCTGCCGCGTTACGCAAGTTATCTCGCGTGGGCGGAAAGCCAGGGCTGGACGGTGTCGGTGTGCGCGCGGCCCGAGCTCACCTTCGATCTCGACACGCCGGAGGACTGGGCGGCGTGGAACGAGCGAAGGCCGAGCGGCCGGCTCGCCCTCCAGACGCTCAGCCTTTAGCGGCGGTCCGCTAAT
>CAZULX010000602.1:0-7033 GCA_964621335.1 uncultured Streptomycetaceae bacterium | reverse complement strand
TGGTTTTCGAGTACGTCCAGGGGCAGGTCCTTTCGGAAGTGCTCGCCGAAGGCCGCAAGCTGCCGGTCCATCGCGCGCTCGACATCACGATCCAGATCCTCAAGGCCGTCGGCTACGCCCACCAGAAAGGCGTCGTCCACCGCGATCTCAAACCCGGCAACATCATGCTGACCCGGGAAGACACCGGCCGCGTGATGGACTTCGGCATCGCCCAGTTGATCTCGTCCCAGGCGCCGCACGACGCAGGCTTCTGCGGCACGCCGGTGTACACGGCGCCCGAGTATCTCGAAGGCGCGGGCTACACGCCGCGCGCCGACCTCTATTCGATCGCGATGATGCTCTACCAGATGCTGACCGGACGCACGGCGGCGATCGGCACGAGCGCCGCGGAAGTGCTGGCCTACATCGACAGCGCGCAGCTGGCTCCGCCTTCGCGGCTGAACGACGAGATCGACGACCGGCTCGACGATCTCGTGCTCAAAGGTCTCGCGCGAAATCCCGAGGAGCGATTCGCGAGCGCGGCGATGATGGAAGACTCGCTTTATCTGTACCTCAATCCGGAACCGGAAACGACCGGACCCACGACTGGACCCGGAGAGTCGTCGACCGGAACGCTCGGCTTTCTGCTCCGCCGCATGCGCCACAAGAGCGATTTCCCCGCGCTTTCCGCAACCATTACCGCGATCAACCAGGCGACCGCATCGGACGACAAGGGCGCGGACGCGCTGTGCATCAGCATCCTCAAGGATTTCGCGCTCACGAGCAAACTCCTGAAGATGGTGAACACCGCGGCGTTCGGCAACTTCGGCGGCTCGATCTCCACCATCTCGCGCGCGGTCGTCATTATGGGGTTCGATCGCATCCGCAACGCGGCGATCACGCTGATGCTGCTCGAGCACCTGCAGAACAAGGCGCACGCCGCGCGGCTGAAGGACGATCTGCTCGCGAGCTACTTCAGCGGCATCCTTGCGCAGCAGCTGGTGGTGCGAGCGGGAATCCGCAACCCCGAGGAGGCGTTCATCTGCGCCACCTTCCACAACCTCGGCAGGCTGCTTACGAGTTTCTATTTCCCCGAGGAAGGCCGGGAAATCGACCGGCTGATCCAGCATCAGCGCGTGAGCGAGGCGCAGGCCTCTTTCAACGTGCTCGGCGTGAGCTTCGAGGATCTCGGGATCGGCGTCGCGCGCGCCTGGAATTTTCCCTCGCGCGTCGTGCAGAGCATGCGCCACATCAGGGAAGACAGGGTCAAGCGGCCCGCGAACGAAGACGAAAAGCTGCGCGCGCTCGCCGACCTGTCGACCGGCGTCTGCGATGCGATGCGCGATACCGACGACGAGCAGCGCGCGCAGAAGCTCGAAGCGCTGATCGGCAAGTTCGGCGATGCCCTCAACATCGAGTCGCACGTGCTCGCCCTGTCGATCCAGAAGTCAGCGGCCGAGCTCGCGCGCGACCCCATCGTCCTCGGCCTGAAGACGCACGAGAGCGTGTTCCTCGCGGGAGCGAAGAGATCCGGCGAGCGCTACGCGACCGCCGTTTCCGAGAGCGATGCCGAGCTCTTGCAGACGGCGCTCAGCAGTAACCTTCTGAGCACGGCGGCGCTCCCGGGCGAGGGCGGCGAAGCTCTGCCCGAGGATCCGAAGCGCAAGTCGATGCTGTTCGACGGCATCCAGGACGTCACCGCGACGCTCATGGACGATTTCAAGCTGAACGACGTTCTGCGCGCGATCCTTTCGACCATGTATCGCAGCATGGGCTTCACGCGCGTCCTGCTCTACGTCCGCGATACGGCGACCAATACGCTGAAGATCCGCTTCGGCATGGGGCTCGACGTCGACAAGATCGTCGCCGGCAAATTCTCGATCGCGCTCTCCGAGACCAAGGACGTGTTCCAGGCGGCCGTGGCGAGGGGCGCCGACGTCTTCATCGAGAACGTGAACGCCGAAACCATCCGCAAGCACATTCCCGACGCCTATCGCACCGCCATTCCGGCGCTGTCGTTCGCGCTCTTTCCGATCGTCGTCAAAGGCGCGCCGATCGGGCTTTTCTACGGCGACTCGGACGTCGAAGGCGCGATTCGCTTCAGCCCGGAAGAGCTTTCGCTCCTCAAGACCCTGCGCAACCAGGCGGTGATCGCGATCAGGCAGACCGCGTAACCGCCCGTCACTCCCACTTCCACCCCTTGTAAGTCTCCCGCAGCGCGGCTTTCATCATCTTCCCCGTGGAGGTGCGCGGAAGCTCCTGCACGAAGACGTAGGCATCCGGACGCGCATAGGGCGCGACGCGCGTGGCCAGGTGCTCGCGCAGCGCCTCCGGCGTCACGGTCTCACCCGGCTTCACCACCACGACCGCGAGCGGGCGCTCGCCCCACTTCGGATGCGGTATCGCGATCACCGCGGCTTCCTGCACCGCCGGGTGCGCGACGAGCGCGTTCTCGAGATCGATCGAGCTGATCCACTCGCCGCCCGACTTCACCAGGTCCTTGATGCGGTCGGTGATCTTGACGTATCCCGCGGCGTCTATCGTGACGATGTCGCCGGTGCGAAACCAGCCGTCGGCAGACCACTGCTCGCGCGCATCCGGCAGGTCGTGATAGCGCGCCGCCACCCAGGGGCCGCGCACTTCGAGCTCCCCCATTGCGACGCCGTCCCGCGGCACTTCGCTTCCATCGGCCACCGCGCGCACTTCGAAGTAGGGCAGCGGCACGCCCTGCTTCGAGCGCAGCGCATACGCCGCATCCGCGTCGAGCCCGGCCATCTCGTGCTTGGTGTAGTTCAGGAGGCCGACCGGTGAAGTCTCGGTCATGCCCCAGCCGTGAACCACTCGCATGCCGAAGCGGTCGAGCGCGCGTATCAGCGCTTCGGGCGCCGCCGCGCCACCGACGACCATGCGCAGGCCGGGCGCGAGATGCCAGCGCCGCGGCTCGCGCTCGAGCGCCTGCTGGATGCCGAACCAGATCGTCGGCACACCCGCGCTGACGGTGACTTGCTCAGTGTCGTAGAGATCGAGAAGATTCACCGCGTCGAGGTGAGGACCCGGCATCGCGAGCTTCGCGCCCATGAGGAGCGCCGTGTACGGCAGACCCCACGCGTTGACGTGGAACATCGGCACCACGGGACACACGGTGTCGCGGTTCCCGACGCCGAGGTAATCCACCGTCGCGGTCGCGAGCGTGTGCAGCACGATCGAGCGGTGGCTGTAGACGACGCCTTTCGGGCGTCCCGTCGTGCCCGAGGTGTAGCACATTGCCGCCGCGTCTTTCTCGTCGAGCGCGACGGGTTCGAGGGGCGGCGCATCGGCGATCAGTGTTTCGTAGTCGTGCATTTGGGTCGTCATTCCGGGCGTCCGCGACGCGGACGCGGATCCGGAATCTATTGCAGCACGTCCGGTCAGCGGCACGACGATCACGCGCTCGAATGACGTCTTGTCCTTGAACTTCTCGTAGAGCGGCAGCAGCACGTCATCGACGATGAGGAACCGATCACCCGCATGGTTCGCGATGTAGGCGATGTCGTCCGGGTGCAGCCGCAGGTTGAGCGTGTGCAGCACCCCGCCCGCGCACGGCACGGCGAGATACGCTTCCAGGTGTGCATAGTGGTTCCACATCAGCGTCGCGACCCGGTCGCCCTTTCCGAGCCCGAGCCTTTGCAGCGCGCCGCCGAGCGCGAGCGCCCGCCGGTGGAAATCGCGGTAGGCATAGCGATGGAGCGATTTGTCCGGCAGCCGCGAAACGATCTCGGAGGCGCCGAAAAGACGTCCCGCGCGGTCGAGCACGTGGCTCAGGGTCAGCGGGAAATCCATCATCGTGGATGCGAACATGTGCTCCTCCCGGTGTCGCCATTCCGGACGTGCCGCGCGCACACGAATCCGGAATCCATTGTGTAACAATCGGGACACGATTATCGGAGGGAAGACCCATGACCTACAAATGCCTGCTTTACGCGGTGCAGGACCGCATCGCCACGCTGACGCTGAACCGGCCCGAGCGGCTCAACGCGCTGGGCGACACGCTGCGCGACGACCTCTACGACGCCGTCAGGAAAGCGGCCGCCGATCCGGATGTGCGCGTGATCGTCATCACCGGTGCCGGTCGCGGCTTCTGCTCCGGCGGCGACGTGAAGTCGATGAAGGAGCGCGAGGAAGCCACCGCCACCGCGCCAGTCACCGACAAGTTCGCACCCATGCGCGACCGTATCATCCTCGCCATGCGCGATTGCCCGAAACCGACCATCGCGGCGGTCAACGGTCCGGCCGCGGGCGCCGGCATGAACCTCGCGCTCGCCTGCGACATGCGCATCGCCTCGAGCGCCGCGAAGTTCTCCCAGGCGTTCGTGAAGCGCGGCCTGCACCCGGACTGGGGCGGCACCTATTTCCTGCCGCGCGTGGTCGGCATGGCGAAAGCGTGCGAGCTCATTTTCACCGGCGACTCGATCGATGCGGCGCAGGCGCTCGAGCTCTCGATCGTGAATGCCGTCGTCGCGCCCGAAGCCCTCATGGACGAGACTTACAAGCTCGCAAAGAAAATCGCGGACGGGCCGCCGGTCGCGATACAACTCGCCAAGCGCGCGCTCTATCACAACCAGGACGTCGATCTGCGCGCCGCGCTCGAGTTCGAAACTTTCGCGCAGAACGTGAGCCGCGAGACCGAGGACGCGAAAGAGGGCGTCAGGGCGTTCATCGAGAAGCGTGCAGCGGTATTCAAAGGCCGCTAACCCGTCGCCTCCGACACCATCTGTCGCCATACCGGCGGAGGCCGGTATCCAGGAAACCGGAAACAAGGAGGAACATCCGTGGCCAAACCGAACGACCTTCCCGACATCCTCGAGACCACCGAAGCCGAGCGCCTCGCAACCGGTTTCAAGTTCACCGAAGGCCCGCTGTGGCATCCCGACGGCTACTTCTATTTCGTCGACCTGCGCTCGAACAAGCTCTATCGCATCACGCCGGGTGAGAAACCCGAGCTCGTCAGGGAAACCCAGGAAGGCAACGGCACCACGTTCGACCTCCAGGGGCGCGTGATCCACTGTGAGCACAACCTGCGTGCCGTAACGCGCCTTCATCCCGACGGCAGAGTCGAAGTGGTCGCCGATCGCTACATGGGCGGGCGCCTGAGCAAGCCGAACGACGTGGTGTGCCGCTCCGACGGCAGTCTTTTCTTCACCGATCCCGACAAGCGCGTGCCGTACTCGAAGCGCGAGATACCGGGGCCCGAAGGCCTCGACAACGTCTGGGACAGCGCGAGCGTGTATCGCATCGCTCCGGACGGTACGGTGAGCCGCGTCGCATTTTGCGAGTATCCGAACGGCCTCGCGTTCTCGCCCGACGAGCGCACGCTGTACGTCGCGAACACGCGCACCTCGATGTACATCCATGCGCTCGAGCTCGACGCGGCAGGCAAGATGACGCGCCGGCGCATCTTCGCGGACATGAACGAAGGCGATCGCCCGGGGATACCCGATGGTCTGAAAGTCGACAGTCAGGGCCGCGTCTATTGCAGCGGGCCGGGCGGCGTCTGGGTCTTCACACCCGACGGGAAGAAGATCGGCGTCATCGAGTTCCCGGAGCAGGCGGTGAACTTCGCTTTCGGCGGCCCCGATCTCAGGACGCTATTCTGCTGCGCTCACACCTCGGTTTACACGCTGCGCGTCAAAGTGCCGGGGCAGCCGCATCCGTGGTACGCCTTGCGCGGGAAGTAGATTACAAGGCGCTTTCGTGCGCGCGATACCGCTCGTAGTGCTCCAGCACCCGCGGCACGTACGCGCGGGTCTCGGGATAGTTCGGAATGGCGTTGCCGGAGCGCATCACCGCGCCTTCGCCGGCGTTGTAGGCGGCGAGCACGAGACGCAGGTTATTGTCGAAGAGCGCCAGCAGATCGCGCAGATAGCGCGCGCCTCCGCGCAGGTTCTCGAGGGGGTTCAGGCGGTCGCTCACCCCATAGCGCTTCGCGGTCTCCGGCATGAGCTGCATGAGGCCGGTCGCGCCTTTGCGCGATCTCGCGCGAGGGTTGTATGCGGATTCGGCCATCACCACGGCATGCAGCAGGGCAGGCTCGAGCTTCTGCTCGCGGGCCACTTTGGCGATCATGGCGGCATAGGGCTTGTGCACTTTGGGCATCGCCGCCGCCGCGGCGGGCGGGAGGCCCGGCTGGGTTTCGGCAGAAGCCTGCGGTGCCACCGACTTATCGGCCACGGGCGGCTTCGTCTTCATGTAGAGCTTGTAGCGCGAATCGAGCGCGACGTCGCTGAGGTGCACGCCGTGCTCGTCGACGAAGCCGTAGATGTCGGCCAGGCACGGGGGCGCGGCGAGCGCGAGCAAAACCAGTCCGAAGACGTGACTGCGTCTGATCATCCTCAAACCTCTGGGGGTAGGGGGGTGGAGAAGCGCGGCGAATCGCGTGAGCCGGGGCCCCGTTAGCGGCGGGCCCTTCGAAAGCGCGCGACCCCGCTTGGGACGACTGTTTACGGCAAAAGTTCACCTCCGCTGTAACGGCTGGAGCGTGGACTCCGGTGCGCGGTGGGTTCCGCGGGGCTCGAACGGCTTGCCTGGGCATCAGCGCGTGCTTGCACGGCTGGTGCCGCGCGGCGTAGGCTAGACACCGATTTCGCCCGCGCGGCCTCGCCCGCCTTCGCGTGCAGAGGTCAAAGCTCGGCGCACCAAGCGCGGTAGGGCTCAAAAAAATCGCGCGCCCTGTGCGCCGCCGTTGCAGTTGCTCTTACGAGGAGGAGCACATGAAAACCGCACTAGCAGCGGCCGCAGCGCTTGTATTGGCCGCGCTCGTTCCGAACGCCTGGGCCCAGACCTACCCGACCAAGCCGATCCGACTGATCGCGCCTTTTCCGCCCGGCGGCGGTACCGACCTCCTGTCGCGCATCATCGCGGTGCCCATATCCGAATCGTTCGGCCAGACCGTCGTGGTCGACAATCGGCCCGGGGCGGGCGGTAATCTGGGCGCCGAGCTTGCCGCGAACGCCGCGCCCGACGGCTACACGCTCATTCTGGTTTCCGCAAGCTACGCGGCGGCAACCGCGTATCAGAA
>CAZULX010000601.1:0-3090 GCA_964621335.1 uncultured Streptomycetaceae bacterium | reverse complement strand
GCAGCGCCGAAGACATAGCACGGGATACCTACAGGCTGCAGATCATGGTGTCGCGGCCTCCCGTGCGCCCGGAAGGGCATGACGATGCAAGGGCTGAGAAGCAGGCACTTTAGAAAGACACGCGCTTGCGCGAGCTCGTCATCATGCGCATTGCGTGGACGACGGACTCCGATTACGAGTGGTTCCAGCACTACCGCATCGCCACCACTCAGGCAGGCATATCGGTCGACGAGTGGACTGGCTACTTTGCGGATATGTTCGCCTTCTTCGCAACGCCCTGCCATTTCGCGACTTCGGAAGAGAGCAGGCGGCCGTATTCGGCGCTCGACATCGGCGTCGGCTCGGCGCCGCTGGCAGTGAGGCGCTTCGCCGAGTCCGGCTGTTTCAGCACCGACGCAATCTCGCGGTTCAGTGTGCTCACGATGTCACCGGGAACACCTGCCGGCGCCAGCACACCCCACCAGGTGTTCATCTGATAGCCGGGCAGCCCGGACTCGGCGATGGTCGGCACATCAGGAAGAAGAGTGCTGCGCCTGGGCGCGGTGACACCGATCGCTTTCAGCTTTCCTGCACGAACCTGGGTGAGCGCGATGGTCAAGGTGCTGAACATCGTCTGTACGCGCCCCGCTATGAGATCGGTGATGGCCTGGCTGCCCCCTTTGTAGGGTACATCCCGCAACTGAACACCCGCCATGCTCGCGAAGAGCGCACCGCCGAAATGATTGATCCCACCGGTTCCTGAAATCGCGTAGGTCACACTCTGCGGCTTGTCCCTGGCGATCGCGATGAGGCCCTTCGCGTCGTTCGCCGGAAATGACGGATGCGCAACGAGCACGAGCGGCCCGGCGGCGAGGAGGCTGACCGGTGTAAACGCCCTGACCGCATCGAACGGCAGCTTGTAGACCGCGGCATTCATGGTGTGCGACGCGGACATGAAGAGGAGCGTATGCCCGTCGGGCGCCGCATGGGCGGTGATTTCCGCGGCGATGATGCCATTCGCGCCGGGCCGGTTGTCGACCACGATGCGCTGCCCCAGACCGTCAGTAAGCTTCGCACCTATGAATCGTGCCAGCCCGTCAGTCCCGCTTCCGGGCGGAAAGCCTACGATCACGCGCAGGGGGCGCGCAGGATAGGCGGATGCCGCTCCACTTTCGGCTCCTGCGGCGGTGGCTGCTCCAGCCTGCAGGGCGAACCCAAGAACTGACCCGCCGATCATCAGAGTCAGGCCGGTCGTGCGCAGCTTGCAGTCCATGAACACTCCTCCGGATTTTTGTATTTGTCTTGGAAGATGCACGACGTGGCGAGAGGCCATGCGGTTCGTTACAGCGTCACTGCATGGTCTTTTGTATGTCGGGTCATTGTCAAACGCTTTTTCTTCGAAGCCGTCACGCGTCTCGTTTGTTCAGCGTCGACAGCGTTTCCATGGCGAGGTAGTACTGCAGGCCTTCATCGAGCGCTTTTCGCAACGGATGCGTGAGCACCATGCGTGTGTAGCGCAGCAGCATGTCGGGCTTGCGCGCGAGCTGGGTTGCGAGCTCCCATGCACGCGGCAGCAGTTTGTCGCGCGGCATGAGCTCGGCGACCAGTCCGATATCCTTCGCGTCCTGCGCCGCCAGCACCTGTCCCGTCAGCATGAGATAGCGCGCGCGATTGAGCCCCATCAGCATCGTGTAGACCACGTTGATGCCGTCGCCGGGCACGATGCCGCCATTATGGAAATGCGCCGTGTCCTCGAACGTGACGTCGTCGGCTGCGATTACGATGTCGCACATCAGCGCGAGATCGGCGTGGCGCTTCGCCGGACCGTTCACCGCGGCGATCATCGGCACCTCCACGTTGACGAGTGCATTCACCAGCCGTCTCGCGTTACTGAAGACGTGATGAACGCCGGCGGGCGATAGCTGCTCCCCATGGAAGAAGGCGGCATCCGGGTCGAGGCGAGGTCCAGTGAATTCGTCTCCGGTCCCGGTAAGAATGATGACGCGATTCGCCCGGTCGGCACCCACTTCGCCGAAAGCGGCGGCGAGCTCGACCTGAGCGTCGAGGTTCCACTGGAACGGACCACCGTCAGTGTGCAGCGTCATCTGCAGTATGCCGTCGCGGCGCTCCATTCTTACGAATCTGTAGTCAGTCACGTCAAATCACCCTGTGTTTGTTGGCTTGGAGCTCGCTGATCTGCCGCCGCGGCGGGTGCCGCGATCCGGCGCTCTACTTCGCCAGCCCCAACTGCCCCAGGATTTCTCGAGCAGGTCATGGTGCAGCTTTCCGAGGCGCTTCGTTAGAGGTCGGTTTTATCAATCCGCTTTTATTCCCGCGGATTTCACCACTTTGTGCCAGCGCGCGACCTCAGTGCGGAACTTCGCAGCGAACTCTGCGGGCGGCAGCCCGACCGGCTCGGCGCCGCCGCGAATCAGCCGGGTGCGCACATCCTCGTTCGAGAGCGCGGTGAGCAGCGCGCGATTGAGCGTGGTCACTGCGGACGCAGGCGTCGCGCTCGGCACGAACACCCCGTGCCAGCCTTCGGCTTCGAAGCCCGGCAGACCCGATTCCGAGATGGTGGGCAGGTCCGGCAGGATGAGCGAGCGCTTGGCATTGGTGACCGCCAAAGGCTTCAGGCGTCCGGACTTTATATGCGGTATCAGCCCCGGTGCGCTGAGGAGCGCGATGTGTACTTGTCCGTTCATCACGTCCACGAGTGCCGGCGCGGCACCTTTATATGGCACCTGCAGGATGTCGACGCCCGCCATGAACTTGAACAACTCAGCCGCGAGATGCCCGGGCGTGCCGTTGCCGGTCGAGGCGTAGCGCAATTCGCCCGGTTTGGACTTCGCGTGTGCGATCAGATCGCGCACTGACTTCGCGGGCACGGCGGGATGCACGACGAGAATGCTGGTAATGACGACCAGCATGGTGACCGGCGTGAAATCCCTCTGCATGTCGAACGGCAGCTTGCTGATCATCGCCGGATGACCGTGCCGAGCAGCATCGTGTGACCGTCGCCGACGGCCTGCGAGACCAGCGTCGTCGCGAGGATGCCGCCCGCGCCCGCGCGATTGTCCACGACCACGGGCTGGCCGAGCGCCTGCGAGA
>CAZULX010000600.1:0-7010 GCA_964621335.1 uncultured Streptomycetaceae bacterium | reverse complement strand
AGCGTCGTCACGTCCTCGAGCGTCCCCACCACTTTCTCGATGCCGGTGATGGCGACGTGGACGCGCGGAACGCTCGTCACCAGGCGCCCGTTGCCTTCGTTGGTCACGATGAGCGTCGAGCCGGTTTCGGCGATCACGAAGTTGGCGCCGGTGATACCCATGTCCGCCGACAGGAAGTGCGGCCGCAGGATCTCGCGTGCTTCGCGGGTGAGCTCGGCGATCACCGTGGTGCGCGCACGCCCGTGTTTCGCGTGGAAGAGGTCGGACACTTCGAGGCGCGTCTTGTGCACGACCGGCGCGACGATGTGCGAAGGCGGCTCCTTGGCGAGCTGCAGTATGTACTCGCCCAGATCGGTTTCGACGACTTCGACGCCGGCCGCTTCGAGCGCGTCGTTGAGCGCGCACTCTTCGGTGACCATCGATTTCGACTTGACTGCTTTCTTCACGCCGTACTGCGCGGCGAGCGCGCACACGATTCGGTTCACGTCGGCCGCGCTCTCGGCCCAGTGCACCACCGTTCCCTGCGCGGCGGCGTTGCGCTCGAATTCCTCCAGATAGACATCGAGGTTCGCGAGCGCGCGGTCGCGGATCGCGGCCGCGGCATCGCGTATCGCCACGAAGTTGTCGAGCTCCGCGACGCGATCAGCGCGGCCTTTGACGAAGTTGGTCTGCAGCTTCTCGAGCGCCGTCTGAAGGTTCGCGTCTTCCAGCTTCGCGTGCGCCGTCTCCCTGAATCGATTCGAGGTGAGTTCCATGGGCGGTTATGCCATCGCGAGCTTGCGCACGATCTCTTCGTTCCAGGTCCATCCGATGCCCGGCCGGCCGGAAGGCGCTGCCATCCCGTCGACGATGGAGAGCGGTTCCTCCAGGAGCGGGTTCAGCCAGTCGACGTACTCGAGCCAATGCGCGGTGGGGGTCGCAGCCAGCAGATGCACGCTGACTTCCGGGTAGAGATGGGACGACATCGGCAGCCCTCGCGCGGAGGCGAGCCCGCTCGCGCGCTGCCAGCCGCTGACGCCGCCGATGCGCTCGAGGTCGGGCATGACGAAATCGCTGGCGTCGGCATCCAGCGCTTTCTGCATGTCGTATAACAGCGAGAAGTTCTCTCCGATCTGCACCGGCGTCGCGAGCGTCCGCGACAAGGCGGCGCAACCCTCGTAGTCGTTGTGGCGGATCGGCTCCTCGATCCAGTACACGCCTTCGCCGTCGAGCGCGAGCCCGCGCCTCAAAGCCTCCGGTACGCTCAGCGCCTGGTTGTAATCGACCATCAGCGCGACCGGATCGGGAATGCGCTTGCGCACTGCGCGCACCGCCGTGAGGTCCTCCTCGAGGCTCGCGTAACCCAGGCGCAGCTTGACGGCGCGGAAACCGCCTGCGAGCAGTTTCTCGGCCTCGTCGGCGAGCGCGGGGGCGGGCATCAGGCCCAGGCCGTTGCTGTTGTAAGCCTGAATCGGACGCGGGCTCGCGCCGAGCAGGCTCGCGAGCGGAACGCCTGCCGCCTGGGCGAGCGCATCCCAGCTCGCGACGTCGATCAGCGCCATACCCATGCGCACGATACCCTGCACGCCGATCAGCGTGTAGCGGCGCGCGAGCGCGGCCCACAGATCGGCCGGCGCGACGGGCCTGCCGCGCAGCGTTTCGAGCATGTCGTCGAGGAATGCCGGAAGCGCGCGAGCTGCCGCAGGCACGTAGCAGAACTGCCAGGCGCGACCGGTGATGCCTTCGTCGGTCTCGAGGTCGACCAGCATGAGCGGCGCGGAGCGCACGCTCGCCGCGCTCGTGCCGAGGACGTAGGTCATCGGCGCGGTGACCGCCCTCGCGCGAAGCGACCGGATGGTGAGGCGCGGCGAGCTCATCTCGCCCGCTTCTCCCTTCCTGCGGCGTGCAGCGCGAGGACATCCCACACCGCGCGATTGCAAGGGGTCGGCACGCCGGCTTTCTGGCCGAGCTGGACGACGCCGCCCGACAGCCATTCGACTTCGAGCGGATTGCCGCGCTCGAGATCGTGATGCAGCGAAGAGGTCATGTCGAAAGCGACGGTGTCGGCGAATGCGAGTCGCTGCTCTGCGTAGTCTTCGGGGAGATTGACGCCCAGCGCGCGCCCGACCGCCACGGTTTCTTTCATGAGGTCGAGCAGAAACGCGCGGGTCTGGGGACGTTCGCGGATGGGGCCGATCGGCGAGCGCATGGTGCTCGTGCTGCCTGCGAGCCCGACCAGGAAGACGTATTTCTCCCACAGCGTGCGGCGTATGTCGTTGGAAAGCTCGGCGTTGATCCCTGCTTTGAGGAGCGCCTCCAGAAAAGCTTCGGCGCGTGGCGAGTGCTTGCCGTCGTACTCGCCGAAAAGCAGCCGCTGCAAGGTTCCGGTCTGGCGTATGACACCCGGCGCGGCGATCGTCGTGCCGACGTAGGCGACACCGCCCATGACGTTCCCCCTGCCGAGCTCACGCTTGAGAATGTCGTCCTTGATGACGCCGTTCTGCAGAGAAAGCACGGCGGTGCGCGGTCCTACGATCGGCCGCACCGCGTGCGCCGCGGCTTCGGTATCCCAGAGCTTGACCGCGATCAGCACCAAGTCGACCGGCCCTATCCACGCCGCATCGTCGGTGACTTTGACCTTGGGAACGTGAATGTCGCCCTGCTCCTCGTTCTCGATGGTGAGGCCGTTCTTGCGCATCGCCGCGAGGTGCGCTCCGCGCGCGACGAACGTCACGTCGTATCCAGCGTGCGCGAGGCGCCCGCCGTAGAAGCCGCCGACGCCGCCCGAGCCCATCACTGCGATTTTCATCGAATCTCTTCCTATCCTTTTTTGCCCGAGAGCACTTCGGCGACGTGCAGCACTCTGGTCGTGGTATTGCCGCGCCGTCGCAGACGTCCTTCTATATTGAGCATGCAGCCGAGGTCGCCGAGCACCACAGCGTCCGCTCCGGTCGCCTCGATGTCCGCGCATTTTCGATCGGCGATACGCGAGGAGATGTCGCCGAACTTCACCGCGAAAGTACCGCCGAATCCGCAACACTGCTCGGGCTGGCTCATTTCGGTCAGCGCCAGATCGCCGACTGCGGCGAGCAGCGCGCGAGGCTGCGCTTTCACCCCGAGCTCGCGCAGGCCCGCGCACGAATCGTGATACGTGATCGTCGCGCGCATCGATGCGGGAACGCGCTCGAGCTTCGCGACACTCACCAGGAAGTCGGTGAGCTCGTAGGTCCGGGCGCACAGCGCGAGCGCGCGCTCGAGCTCGTGAGGCGCGTCGCGGAAAAGATCCGGATAGTGCGTCCTGATCATTCCGGCGCACGACCCCGAAGGCGCGACGACGTAGTCACAGCCGGCGAACTCGTCGACCACCTTGCGTGCGAGCGCGAGCGCCGAAGCGCGATCCCCCGAGTTGTATCCGGGCTGGCCGCAGCACGTCTGGCCGCGCGGCAAGATCACTTCGCACCCCGCCGCCTCGAGGAGCTCGAGCGCGGCGAACCCGATGCGCGGGCGCATCAGGTCGACGAGACAGGTGACGAACAGCCCCACTTTCATGATTTTTAATTTTCAGTGTTCAATGCTTAATGAAGGGCCGGCAATTAAACATTTAACATTCATCACTAAAAATCGGGTCACAAGACCCGCCAGGGGCGCAGATAGTCCATGCGGTCGGCGCTGCGCACGATGATCCGCTTTACCGCTTTGTCGTGGAGTACGTGGAGCGCGATGTCGCAGCCCGCTTCGCCGCTCGCCCACAGCTTGCGATAGAAGTCGCTCTGGCCGGCGATCGATTGTCCGGCGATGCCGAGGATGACGTCGCCGCGTTTCAGGCCGGCGCGCGCGGCGGGCGAATCGGGAAGGGTGCGCGAGACGAAGAGGTGTCCTTCCTGCTGCTCCGAATACACGCCGAGCCACGGCCGGGCGGGGCCGCGCCGCCTGCCGGTGGCCACGAGGTCCTCGAGCAGCGACTTCAGCAGATCGATCGGAACGAACATGTTGCCCGGGAAGGCGGCGCCCACTTCGAGCGCGTCGCTCATCCAGAGCGAGGCGATGCCCACGAGCTTGCCGCTCGCGTCCAGTAGTCCCGCGCCGCTGTGCTCGTAGCGCGGCGGGGCGGTGAAAATCGCCTCGTCGATCATGTATTCCCACCAGCCGGTGAAGCGGCGGCGCGCGACCACGGCCGCGCTCGAATTGCCGCCTGCGGCGCCGTGCGCGGCGACGCTCACGGTGTGAAGCTCGCGCACCGAACCCGAGTCGCCGAGCTCCACGCCGGCCGCAGCGAGACCCGACAACGCGCGCACGAGGCCGAAACCGCTCGCGTGATCGTAGCCGGCCACGCTCGCCGGGTAGATGCGCCCGTCGCGCGTCATGACGAGAATCGAAGCCGCTTCGAGGATGAGATAGCCGATGGTTAGGATCAACCCGCGCTTCGCATCGATGACGATGCCGGTGCCTTCACGCTCGGCCCCCAGCGTGTCGGCGGTGCGGGCTTCGGCGACCGCCTTGATGCTCAGCTTGACGACCGCGTCCGCAGCGTGCGCCGGAAGCGACGCTCCGGGCATCTGGGCGTAAGCGGCGCGCCACGACGAAAGCGCGGCGGTGAAGAATGGCAGGGGCATGCGTTTTTTCTACAGCAGCGGTTCGTAACGCACGTCGATCACCTCGATCTCCTCCACGCCGCCCGGGGTCGCGAGCCTGAGCGTATCACCGGGCTGCCTGCGCAGCAGCGCCTTGGCGATCGGGGAGATCCAGCTCACGCGCCCGCGGCCCGCATCGACCTCGTCCATGCCGACGATGCTGACGGTGTGCTCGTCTCCGGAGCGCGTGGCGTAGGTGACCGTGGCGCCGAAGTAGATCTGCTCGGTGCTCCCGCGCTCGGCGGGGTCGACGACGACCGCCGTGCCCAGCCTTTTGGTGAGATAGCGGATGCGGCGGTCGATCTCGCGCAGCCGCTTCTTGCCGTAGATGTAATCGCCGTTCTCCGAGCGGTCGCCGTTCGAGGCCGCCCACGACACCACTTTCACGAGCTCCGGCCGCTCGGTGTCGAGGAGCTGCGTGAGCTCGCTCTTCATGCGCGCGTAGCCTCGCGGCGTCATGTAGTTGCGCGGACCGCCGGGCGCTGCCGGTTGCGGCGCGACTGCGCGACGGCCGCCTCCTGGAAGGTGCGCTGACATGCCCGTTAGTGTAGCCGCAGCCGCGCGCGGCGGGCTCGAACCACTGTCCGGCGCGTGCGTCATGGGTGTCGTCGGTTGTGCCTGAAAATTTCATCATATAAAATCTTCGGACAATTCCTGCCTCTGCCGCAACGCCAGTGGCCCTAAGAGAAGCGAAGTCTTCCATACAGGTTATCGAGCGGATGATGAGTCTGCTCGACGCGCTTTCGCGGCGCGCGAGCCCCGTAAATCTGAAGCAGCTCGCCACCGAAACGGCGCTGCATCCGTCGACTGCGCACCGCATCCTCGGCGTGATGGTGGAAAACCGCCTCGTCGACCGCATCGAGCCCGGCACGTATCGCCTGGGCATACGCCTTCTCGAGCTCGGCAACCTCGTGAAGTCGCGCATCAGCGTGCGCCAGGAAGCGCTGCCTTTCATGCAGACCCTGCACCAGGAGCTCGGCGAGACCGTCAACTTGAGCGTGCGCCACGAGGACGAGGTCGTTTACGTCGAGCGCACCGCGCCGGGGAGCTCGATGATGCGCGTGGTGCAGATCATCGGCGCCCGCGCGCCGCTGCACATCACCGCGGTGGGCAAGATATTCCTCTCGCAGGAAGCGGCGCACAGCTCCCTCGCCTACGCCCAGCGCACCGGGCTTCCCCGCTACACGGACAACACGCTCACCGAACCCGAGCGCCTCGCAAAAGAGCTCGAGCGCATACGCACGCAGGGATACGCGTTCGACAACGAGGAAGCCGAAAAAGGCGTCTCCTGCATCGGCGCGGGAATCTACAACGACGAAGGCCGGCTCGTTGCCGGACTCTCGGTGTCCGCGCCTTCGGACCGCCTCAACAAAGCCTGGGCGCAAAGCGTGCGCCAGACCGCGGAGAGCATCTCGCGCGCCATCGGGTATCACGGCCCTGTTTAACGAACACGTCGTTTTTCTCGATCTCGAGACGACCGGCAGCAGCGCGGCCTGCGACCGCATCATCGAGATCGGCCTCGTCGAAGTGGACCGCGGCCGCGTCGTCGGAGACTGGTCGACGCTCGTCGATCCCGGAAGACGCATTCCCCACGGCATACAGGTCCTCACCGGCATCACCGACGACATGGCGGCGGCCGCGCCGCGCTTCGAGGAGCTGAGCGCAATGCTCGCGCAAAAGCTCGCCGGCAAAGTGCTCGCCGCGCACAACGCACGCTTCGACTACGGTTTTCTCAAAGCCGAGTTCGCGCGCGCCGGCGTGCGCTACGATGCGTCGGTGCTGTGCACGGTCAGGCTCTCGCGGCGGCTTTTCCCGCAGCACCACCGCCACAATCTCGACGCGCTGATTATGCGTCACGCGATTTTCTGCCTCGACCGGCATCGCGCGCTCGGCGACGCGCAGGTGCTCTGGGAGCTCGCGCAGATCTGGCACCGGGAGCTCGGCGCGGACGCGCTGGAAAGCGCGTGCGCCGACCTTCTCAGAAGGACGCCCGTGCCCCCAGGACTGGCAGCGGACATATTCGACACGCTCCCGGAAGGCCCGGGGGTCTACGTCCTCCACGGCGAGAACGGCGTCCTCTATGTCGGAGGCGGCGCGAGCATCCGCTCGCGCGTGATGGCGCATTTCTGCGGCGGCAGGAGACCTGCCAGGGACGCGCGCATCGCAGCGGAAGTGACGCGCGTGGAGTGCATCGAAACCGCGGGAGTGCTGGGGGCGCACATCCGGCAGGCACAGCTCGTGAAAGCGCTGCTGCCCGCTTACAACCGCAAGCCGCGGCCCGGCAGCGCGATGCACGCCTCGGGGATCATCGCCAAGAAACCCTGGCCATACAGCGGCCGCATCGGCATCCGCGAGCACAACCGCGCGAACGACCGCTGCGAGCTGCACGTCCTCGACCGT
>CAZULX010000599.1:0-3044 GCA_964621335.1 uncultured Streptomycetaceae bacterium | reverse complement strand
GCGCCATCTCGGCCCCGGCTGGGACTTGGCCAAGGTGCGCGGCAGCAAATACAACACCGGCGATGGTCTCGACATGGCCATGCGCATGGGCGCACAGCCGTGCGGTCACTGGTCGGGCTGCCATTCGGTGGGCTGGGAACGTTATGCGACCGATTTCGGCGATTTCTCCACCACCGACGATTACGAGCGCGACAGCTACCCGTTCTCGATCATGGTGAACGCGGAAGGCAGGCGCTTTCTCGACGAAGGCGCGGACATCCGCAACTACACCTACGCCAAGTACGGGCGCATCATCCTCCAGCAGCCGATGCAGTTCGCGTGGCAGCTTTTCGATTCGTCGGTGACGCACCTCCTGCGCCCCGAGTACCGGTCGAAGCACGTCACCAAAGTGATCGCGGGGAGCATCGAGGAGCTGGTCGAGAAAGTCGAGGACGTCGACAAGGCGCAGCTCCTGAAGACCATCCGCGAGTTCAACGCGGCGGTGAAGCGCGAAGTGCCTTTCAGCCCCAACGTGAAAGACGGCCGCGCGGCGGTCGGGCTCGAGATTCCGAAGTCGAACTGGGCGCTACCGCTCGAGAATCCGCCTTTCGAAGCGTACGCGGTCACGTGCGGCATCACCTTTACCTTCGGCGGGCTTAAAATCACCACCGAAGGCCAGGTCGTCGACACCAATCACCGTCCGATTCCCGGGCTTTACGCCGCCGGGGAAATGGTGGGCGGGCTCTTCTACTTCAACTACCCCGGCTCGACCGGTCTCACGAGCGGCGCGGTTTTCGGCCGGCTCGCGGGACGCAGTGCTGCGTCGGCGGCGAAGCTCGCAGAGGGGTCTGTCCCGGAGTTTCGCGGTAGCGAAAACCGGGACTGACCCCACGTTCGACGTTAAGGAAGCGACATGGCGAATCAGGCAGGCAGCATCACGAAAGAGAGCACCCGAGTCGGTTTCATCGGCATCGGCAACATGGGCACGCCCATGGCGGGGCATCTCGCCAAAGGCGGCTGGAAAGTCACGGTGCTCGATACCGACTCCGCGAAAGTCGCGGGCTTCAGCAAGGAGCACGGCGCCGCGGCGGCGGCGAGTCTGACCGAGCTCGGCAAAGCGTCGGACGTCGTCATCACCATGCTCCCAGACGGTCACGTCGTGCGGCGCGTGGCGCTCGGCAAGGACGGGAAGGGCGACAGCCTCGTCGCGGGGTTGGCGAAAGGCGCGGTCATCATCGACA
This sequence comes from uncultured Streptomycetaceae bacterium, assembly GCA_964621335.1. Taxonomy (GTDB): domain Bacteria; phylum Pseudomonadota; class Gammaproteobacteria; order Burkholderiales; family SG8-41; genus JAQGMV01. Next base: position 1,824 of record CAZULX010000599.1, on the reverse strand, counting down.
TGAGCTCGTCGGCGCCCGTGGGCACGCGCGAGCTCGGCACGGACCTCGCGAAGCAGGGGGTCTCTCTCATCGACGCGCCGGTGTCGGGCGGGGTCCGGGGTGCGGTGGCGGCGACGCTCGCGATCATGCTCGGCGGCGACAAGGCGGTCGCGGATCGCTGCGATCCGCTGCTCGCGCTCATGGGCAAGCGCTTCTACGTGGGATCGCTCGGCGCGGGTCACGCCGCCAAAGTGCTCAACAACTACGTCTCCGCCGCGGGTCTCGCCGCGGCAGCGGAAGCGGTGCTGATCGCGCAGCGCTTCGGCATCGACCCGCAGACGCTCATCAACGTGATCAATGCGTCCACCGGCCGCAACAACAGCACCGAGAACAAGTTCGCGCAGTTCATCCTCAACGGCAAGTTCAACTCGGGCTTCGCCCTCGGCCTCATGGCGAAAGACATCTCGCTCGCGATGGAAGTCGCGCAGGCGTGCGACGTCCCCGCGGAGCTCGGTCAGGCGACGCTCGAGCTGTGGAAGAAGGCGGAGCAGGCGGTGGGCGGCACGGCCGACCACACCGAGATCGCGCGATTCGTGAACGAGCAGAAGAGCTAAAGGAGCAGAACGTGAAAGCAGAAACACCGCCGCGCCTGTGGCCGGCCGATGTCTACAAGAGCTTCAAGCGCCTCGAGATCGCGCAGGTCGCCTACGTTCCCGACGCGGGCCACACCCAGCTCATCCTCGACTGCAGCGCGGACAAGGAAATGGAGACCGTGTCGCTCACCACCGAGCAGGAAGGCGTCGCGATGCTCGCCGGCGGCTGGCTCGGAGGCAAGCGCGGTGCGCTCCTCATGCAATCGTCGGGCGCCGGCAACTGCGTCAACATGCTGAGCCTCGCACAGGAGTGCCGTTTTCCGATGCTGATGCTGATCACGATGCGCGGCGAGTGGGGCGAATTCAATCCGTGGCAGCTCACGATGGGCCAGGGCTCGGGAAGAATCCTCGAAGCGTGCGGCTGCGTGGTGCAGCGCGTGGACCGCGCCGAAGAAGTGGGCGAAGTCGCATTCGCCGCGGGCCAGATGGCGTTCAGCACCAATCGTCCGATCGCAGTGCTGATCGGCCAGCGCGTGATCGGATTCAAGGACTGGAGCAAATAGCATGGCGAAAGACAGGAAAGGCACGCTCGACCGGCGCGAGGTGGTGAAAGCGGTACTCGACGAGCGCGGCGACGCGCTGGTCGTGACGGGTCTGGGCTCGAGCTGTTACGACGCGGGTGTTCACGATCACCTGAACACGTTCTATCTGTGGGGCGCGATGGGCGCCGCCGCGATGATGGGTCTCGGCCTCGCGCTCGCGCAGCCCGGGCGCCGCGTCGTCGTCATCACCGGCGACGGCGAGATGCTGATGGGGCTGGGCGCGCTCGCGACGATAGGCGCGAAGCAGCCTTCGAATCTCGCGATCGTCGTCATCGACAACGAGCTTTACTCCGAGACCGGCATGCAGCCCACGCATACCGCACGCGGCGTGGACCTCGCCGGGATCGCGAAAGCGGCGGGCTTCACGGCGGCGGAAACGGTTTACACCCAGCAGGTGCTGGAATCGTCGATCGGCGCGATCTATCGCACCGCGGGGCCGGTCTTCTTCGACGTGAAAGTGAGCGACAAGCGCTATCCGATGTCGATCCGGCTGCGCGACGGCGCGCACATCAAGAACCGCTTCCGCGAAAACCTTCTCGGCCCAAAGGCATTCGATTGAACGCTTACCAGATGTTCATCGGCGGCGAGTGGGTTGACGCCGCCTCCGGCGCCACTTTCGAAACCGTCAATCCCTACACCGGTAAACCGTG
>CAZULX010000598.1:0-5176 GCA_964621335.1 uncultured Streptomycetaceae bacterium | reverse complement strand
GGAATCAGGACACCACAGGGGGCAACATGGCGGTACTCTCGGAAGGGCAGGCTCGCGACTACATGCGAGCTCGCGAAGCTCCAGGCGCAGAAAGCCGCCGGCGCCGCGTAACGCTCGGCCACGGCACAACGACATCCGGGGAGATCATCATGAAAACGAGACTTCTGTTCCAGTGCGCCGCATTCGCCGCCGTGTCGCTCGCTGCCGGCGCGAACGCGCAGCAGTATCCCGCGAAGGTCATACGCATGGTCGTGCCTTTCGCCCCCGGCGGGCCCAACGACATCATCGGGCGCCTCGTGGGGCAGGCGCTCACGCAGCAGCTGGGACAGAGCGTGGTGATCGAGAATCGCGGCGGAGCGGGCGGGACCATCGGCCTGGAATACGCGGCGAGGCTGCCCGGCGACGGCTACGCGATCGCGATGGGCGGCTCGAGCAACCTGACCGTCGCGCCGAGTCTCTACACGAAGCTCTCCTACGACCCGCGCAAGGATTTCAGCCCGATCATCAACGTGGCGCACGTGCCGTATGCGCTCGCCGTCAATCCGACCGTGCCGGTGCGCAACGTAAAGGAGCTCATCGCCATCGCGAGCCGCAAGCCCGGCTACCTGTCCTACGGGTCCTCGGGGTCGGGAAGCATGTCGAACCTGGCCTCCGAGCTGCTCAAGTCCATGTCGAAGACCAGTATCGTGCACGTCTCCTACAAAGGCACCGCGCCCGCGCTGACCGATGTGATCGCGGGCCACATCGACATGATGCTCGCCGATCTCGCCGTGATTAAGCCGCATGCGGCCGCGGGCAAGCTGAAGTCGCTGGGGGTGACCGGCGGCAAGCGGCTCGCCTCCGCCCCCGAGCTGCCGACGATCGACGAGTCGGGCCTGAAAGGGTACGTGATCGAGCCGTGGTTCGGCGTCGTCGGCCCCGCCGGCATACCGAAGGACATCGTCGCGCTGCTCAACAAGACGATCTCGGCGAGCCTGAAAGGCGGAGAGGTCCTTCAGCGCCTCGGCGCGCTGGGGTACGAGCCCATCGGCGGCACGCCCGAACAGTTCGCGTCGACGATCAACGCCGACATCGCGAACTACGCGAGAATCGTGAAGGCCGCGGGGATCGCCACCAACAAGTAAGGGCGCACGAAGCCGCGCCTGGCCGCAGCTGCCCACCCTGTAACGGCGAGATCGTCAAGGCGCTGGGACACGAGGCGATGCGCAAGCGCCTCGCCGCTCAGGGCATAGAGCCCGGAGGCATCGGTCCCGAGAAGTTCGCCGCGATCATCAAGCGGGATCTGGCGCGCTGGCAGAAAGTCATCCGGCAGGGCAATATCAAGCCCGACTGAGACTCAACCGGGGAGTGAGCGTGGAGCCGATGATCGTCGAAGACGAGAAAACCAAAGCCAACCGGACGATGACGCACGCGATTTACGCGCTGTACGCGGTGTCGCTCTTCGTCGGCGTCACCGCGCTGGTGGGGATCGTGCTGAACTACATCAAGAGAGACGACATGGCCGGCACGCTGTTCGAAAGCCATTTCCGCTGGCAGATACGCACTTTCTGGTTTGTCCTGCTGTGGGGCGTCATCGGCGTCATCACCATGGTCATACTCATCGGCTTCGGCATCCTGATAGCCGACCTGATCTGGTTCATCTACCGCATCGCGAAGGGATGGCTGAGGCTGCAGGAAGGCAAGCCGATGTACTCCGCGTGAGCCGCGGGCTTTAGAGCTGCGCTAAGGCAACTCTGAAGAAGTGTCATCGCGAGGAGCGCGGCGACGTGGCGATCTCGGGGATCCCCGAAAAGTAAAACGTCATTCTGGACGAGTCCGCGGGCGCGGACGCGATCCAGAATCCATTCACTGGCTCTCGACGGCCTCGCGCGGTCGAACGCCCTGCTTGTCCATCACCGACTGCAGCACCTCGTAATACGTCCAGCCGTTGATGCGCGTCTTGCCGAGAAAGATCGTCGGCGTATTGGTGATCCCGATGCTGTGCGCCTGCTTGACGGCGTCCAGCGCGCGTTCGGCGTAGGCGTGCTCGTCCAGTGCATCCTTCAACTCGGCCGGATCGAGGCCCACCCGCTCGGCAGCGGCCATCAACGTCGAGGGCTCTCCGATGTCGCGGCCTTCGGCCCACATGAGATCGTAGAGGGCGGTCTTGTATTTGAAATCGAGACCGCGCTCGTAGGCGAATTCGAGCGCCTCGAAAGCGCGGAAGCTGTACTGCCGCTTGTCGGGAATGCGAACGCGGTCGTAGTGCTCGGGCGACATGTCCTTGATCCACGCGCGCAGCCGTTCAGTGCGCTCCGGAGAGCGCGCGCCCGGCGTCCCCTCCGGGGGCGTGTCGGGATGCAGCCAGTGCGGCCGCCACAATGGCTGCACGTCGTACTCGCGGGCGAGGCGGTCGATCTGGTCGACGGCCAGGAAGCTGTAAGGGCAGACGAAGTCGGCGAAGACGACGACGCGGAAAGGTTCGTTTGATTGCTCGGTGTTCGTCATTGCACTCTCCCAGCTGTCATTGGAAGGCCGTTTTCGGGAACTCCCGGGATTGCTTCGTCACACCGTTCGCAATGACACCACACATCTCATCGCGAGGAGGCCGCAAGGGCCGGCGTGGCGATCCCGGGAATCCCCGAAAAGACCAAACCTCAAATCGCTCTCGCCATTGCCTCTGCAGCCTCGACGGCGAGACCTTCGCCGGTGATGCCGCCCTCGAGTGCGTCCTTGTCGAACGTGAGGAAAGCCACGCTCGCGCCCGCGTCCCCGGTCACCAGCGGCTCGGTAGCGTTCTCGCAGCGAACGTAACGAAAGCCCGGCGGACCGATCTCGCGGCCTTCCATGATAGCGGAACCTTCGATCACGACCTCGTAACGCCCGAACTCCGCCGGGGGCATCCCGAGCCTTGCTTGCGGGGGCGCCTTGACGATGACGGCCGCAGGCCCGAAATCGGGCGGCATCAGGAGCTTGTACGACGTGTGCTCCGCGCCGGGCAGCGGCTGCCATTCGGATTGCGATGCGGGAGCGGCGAACAAACGCCCGCCGAGATGGATCTCCCGCCGAGCCTCGTGATTGACCATGGAGATGATGCCGCCCGCTCGTGGATGCAGAACGAGCATGTCGTGGCCCAGCGACACCGCGAACGGTCCGTAAGGCATGTTGTGGTCGGTGTAGTGGATGGCGAGGCCTTCGAGGTGCTTCACGCCGCGCGGAAAATCCATCGCGCCGGCGAGGAGCAACTGGAACTGCGACGTGAGGTGCATGTGCGCGTACACCGACGGGCAGTCGTCGAAGCGGAAGCGCATCGCCTCGGGCCCGCCGTCCTCCCCGGACAGCAGCACCTGGCACGCGAACGTGATCCCCTCGGTCGCGCTGCGTTTCCAGGGCGCATTGGCGGAATCCACGACGTAGCACTGCTGTGGTCGGATCGTCATCGGCGTTTCGTCTCTGCGTCCAGAATAGCACGCGATCCGCCGGGTGCCCTGCAAGCTCGTGCTGGGAGCCGTCCGGATTCGAGGTCGCCGCCGGGCTCAACTCGTGACTACAATGTATAATTTCGTGACTACAGGCAGACACGGGAGGTCGTCCAATGAGCCAATCGCTCGTCAGTATTCGAGAACTGAAAAGCCGCCTGAGCCATTACCTGCGCCTTACGCGTAAAGGGGAGTCCGTGGTAATCACCGACCGGGGCGTGCCGATCGGGCGCATCGTGCCGATCGGGCAGGACGTCGATCAGCGAATTGCATCGATGCGGGAAACCGGGCAGGCGCAGTGGAGCGGCCAAAAGCTCCGCCGCCGCAAGCCGGTGGCGAAGCCGCGCGGCGCGGGTAGCGTGGCGCGGCTGCTGGTAGAAGATCGCGAGTGATCGTCTATCTCGACGCGAGCGCGCTTGTGAAGCGCTACGTCGCCGAGTCCGGTTCGGCAGAAGTCGCGTCCCTCATCGCGGCGGCACAGGCGATCGGCACCGCAGTCGTGAGTCGCGCAGAGGTCGCCGCGGCGCTTGCGAAGGCAGTGCGTGTGGGCCTCGTCACGCGCGAATCGGCCGCGGCAGCGATCAACGCCTTCAGTGCCGACTGGCAGCACTTGATCCGGCTTCAGTTCAACGAGCCGCTCGCCGCGCGCGCCGGCACGCTCGCGTGGGAGCATGGATTGCGCGGCTACGACGCAGTGCATCTCGCCACTGCGCTCTTCTGGCAGGAGACGCTCGGCGAAGCGATTACGGTAGTGACTTACGATCGTGAGCTGTGGCGCGGCGCGCAGGCGAGCGGGCTGTTGCCCTGGCCGCTCCCGATGCCATGATCAGTGTTCAACCCCACGGCGGGGATTCCGAACGCCTGCTCGATCCCAGAGGGAAGCTCGCGCTCACGCGCCTTACGCTCGCCACGCGGCCCGACAAGGCTGCGCTCGCTGCCGGCACCGTCCTCTTCTACGACAACGCGAAGATGGATGTGGGCCACTACGGCGCGATATTCGAGCGCATCAAAGCGGGGTTGCGTAAGCGCAGGATTACGCGCTTTCTCGATCATCGCGAGTCGATACGCGGCAAGACGAGCGCGGACATCGACGCGATGGCGCGCGGCTTCGGTGAAATGAACGTCCGCGCAGCGGTGATCGGCCTCGCCGACATGGGTGTAAGTCCTGCGATGGTGGCGCTCACTGTCGCCATGGAGAAGGTCGGTATCCCGACCGTGTGCCTCACCGCGGGTCCGGGGTCGCGGCTCTCGGTAGCGCACGCGTACTACCGCGCCGGCGCGCTCTGCCTAATCCCGTTCGACATTTACCACGCCAGCGACAAGACGACCGTCGTCAGCCACGCCCAGGCGAGCATTCCGCGGCTGGTTTCGATGCTGAGCTGCAACGGGCCCGAGCTCCTCGAGCTCGCGCGCATCGAATACGAAGTCGACGCCGTGGCCGCGTCGAGCGACGGATCGATGCCTGGGACGGCATCGAACGGCGGCGCATCCGACCTCGAGTCGGTCTACGACCGCTTCGAAAGCCTGCACCTGGGCGACGGCCTGCCTTTCGTGCCGCCCACGCCGGCGCGCTACGAGAAGATGCGCGCTTACTGTCCCTTCGATCCGGACGAAGTCCTGCTCGAAGGCATAGGCCCGAGCGGAACGCCGCTGACGATCAGGGACATGCTCGTCGCCGCGGTGATGGCCGGATGCAGGCCGCGGTACGTGCCGATCCT
>CAZULX010000597.1:0-6504 GCA_964621335.1 uncultured Streptomycetaceae bacterium | reverse complement strand
GTCGGTTACTACGCCGCGGGCAGCGTGATACTCGCTCCGGCCGACGACGTTCCGGAGTGGCTTTACATCGTCATGCGCGGCGCAGTGGAAGTGCGGCCGGCGACGGCTGAAAGCGCGCCCGTCATCGCCGAGCTCGGTCCGGGCGAATACTTTTCCATCGGCGCTCTGCTGGAAAAGCGCGCCCCCGGCCCGCGGTATGTCGCGACGAGAGACACCTTCTGCTATCAATTGCAGTCGGAAGACTTCCGGGCGCTCCTCGAGCGCAGCGCGCGGTTCCGCGAGTTCGCGACGAGCTATTTCGCGAGTCTGCTGCGCGATTCGCGGCGCCTGCTGAGAATGCACGCCTCGGCCTACGCCGGCGAAGAGACGAGCGCGAACCGGTCGCTGCGCTCGCTCGTGCAGCACGCGCCGGTGTGCTGCGCGCCGGAGACGCCTATCGGCGAAGCGTTGCGGGCGATGCAGCGCGCGAATATCGGGTCGATACTCGTCGTCGCCGCCGACGGCGGGCTCGTGGGCATACTTACGCGGCACGACGTTCTGGACCGCGTCGCGCTCGCGCGCCGCGAGCTCTCCGAGCCCGTGAGCGCCGTCATGACGCGCGAGCCGCACACGCTCGAGGCCGACGCAACCGCCTACGACGCCGCGCTGCTGATCGCGCGCATGGGCATACGCCACGTGCCCGTGATGGAGGCGCGCAAGGTGATCGGCGTCGTCACCGAGCGCGATCTGTTCGCGCTGCAGCGTGCCAGCATGCGCGGCGTCCGGCGCACCATCGCACAGGCCGAGGACGTGGCCGCGCTGCGCGACGCTGCGGCCGAGATCCGGGCGCTCGCAGGCGTCATGCTCGAGCAGGGACTCGCAGCCGAGCAGCTGACCTACATCGTATCGACGCTGAACGACGCGCTGACCGAGCGTTTGATCGAGCTCGAGCGCGCGCGCCACGCGCTGGGCGATCTGCGCTGGTGCTGGCTCGCTTTCGGCAGCGAAGGCCGCTACGAGCAGACGATCGCGACCGACCAGGACAACGGGATCGTTTTCGCCGATTCACCGGCCCCCGACGGGCCGCGCGCGCGCCTGGTGCCTTTCGCGAAAGCGGTCAACGAATCGCTGGCCGAGTGCGGCTTTCCCCTGTGCAAGGGCGGCATCATGGCGGGTAACCCGCAGTGGTGCCTGAGCGTCGGGGAGTGGCAGACGGACTTCGAGCGCTGGGTGCGCAATACCGACGAGCAGGAACTTTTGAAAAGCGTGATCTTCTTCGACCTGCGCCCGGTCTACGGCGCGCGCGAGCTCGCCGAGCCGCTGCGCGTGACGCGCGACGACGCGGTCGCGTCGCGCACGGTCTTCCTGCGGCAGCTCGCGCAATACGCGGTGCAATCGCGCCCGCCCCTGGGCTTCCTGGGCGGCTTCTCCGACGACGATCCCTCGGCTCCCGGCACCATCGATCTCAAGCGCTCGGCGGCGCGGATATTCACCGACGCCGCGCGCGTGTTCGCGCTCGCCGCCGGCGTACCGCACACCAACACGGCCCAACGGCTGCGTCTCGCGGGCGCGAGGCTCAACGTGCCGCAGGACGAGATCGCCGCCGCCACCGAGGCGTTCTTTTTCGTCCAGTCGCTGCGGCTGCGCGCGCAGTTGCTCGCGCAGGGCGCAACCGCGGGCTCGCCCAACCGCGTCGACCCGCAGCGCCTGAACGAAGTCGATCGGCGCATGCTGAAGGAAGCTTTCCGCCAGGCGCGCAAGCTCCAGTCGCGCCTCGCGCTCGATTACCAGCTATGAGCTGGCTCGCGCGACTGCTGCCGATGAAAGCGCGCGCGGCGCCGGGCTACGCCGCGGCGGTCGACGCCTACCGCGCGCTGCCGCAGGTGCCCGCCGACAGCGACATCCGCCGCATGCGCTTCGTCGTGGTCGATGTCGAAACGAGCGGTCTCGATCCCTACCGCGACAGGCTGCTCGCGATCGGCGCCGTCGCGGTCGATGCCATGCTGCTGCGGTTCGAAGACAGCTTCGGCGCCTACATCCAGCAGGACACGACGAGCTCGCGCGAGAACATCCTCGTGCACGGCATCGACGGCACGACGCAGACCTCCGCACCCGCGGCCGCCGACGGGCTCGCCGCGTTTCTTCGCTACGCGGGGAAGGCGCCGCTGGTTGCTTTTCACGCGGATTTCGACCGCGTCGCGATCGGGCGCGCCTTGCGTGCGACGCTCGGGACCGCGCTCCAAAGCCGCTGGCTCGACCTCGCCCGCCTCGCGCCCGCGATTCTTCCGCAAGGCGGGCGCCTGGCGACCCTCGACGACTGGACCGGGGCGTTCGGCATCGAGAACTTCAGGCGCCACGACGCGCTCGCCGACGCGGCCGCAACCGCGCAGCTGCTGCAAGTGGTGCTCGCGCGCGCCGCGGCGACGGGCGCTACGCGGCTCGCCGATCTCACCGCAGCGGGCGAAGCGCAGCGCTGGCTCGAAAGGCGCTGAAGCGCACACTGTCCTTCACGCCCCGCATTTCAGGACGCTTAGCGTAATGCGAGCCTCGCCTCCTTCACCGTAGGCACACCCGGCACTTCGGCAAAAGTAAAACCCAGCTTCGCGACGAGATCGAGCATGCCGCTGTTGGCGGCGAGGATCTCTCCCTGCATCGCTGCAAGACCGCGCTCGCGCGCGATCCCGATCAGGCGCTGCATGAGATGGCGCCCGAGGCCGCGTCCCTGCCACGCTTCCGCGACGACGACTGCGAATTCGCACGTCTCGCCGTCCGCGTTGACCACGTAACGGGTGACCCCGATCTGGCGCTCGCGCCCGCCTTCGGTCACCACCGCGATCAGCGCCATCTCGCGGTCGTAGTCGACCTGCGTGAAGCGCGCGAGCATCACCGGCGTCAGCTCCTTCAGCGTGCTCATGAAACGCAGGTACTTGGCTTCGGGTGAGAGCGCGAGCACGAACTCGCGCTCGATTTCCGCGTCTTCAGGCCGTATCGGCCGCACTTCGACCTCGACGCCGTCGGGTGTGCGCCACGACTGCGCGAGATGCGCCGGATACGGATGGATCGCCATGTGCGAATAAGCCCGCGCCGCGGGCGCGCGCGCGTGGACGACCACCCGCGCATCGAGCACGATCGCACCACCCTCGTCGACGATCAGCGGGTTGAGATCCATTTCGCGCAGCCACGGCAGCTCGCACACCATTTCCGACACGCGCAGGAGCACCGTCACCAGTGCGTCGAGATCGGCGGGCGGCATTCCCCGAAACGCGCCTAGCATTCTGGAGATGCGCGTGCAGCGGATCATCTCGCGCGCCAGAAAATCGTTGAGCGGCGGCAGGCCGACGCCGCGATCGGCCATGATCTCGACGGCGACGCCGCCGGCCCCGAAAGTGATCGCCGGGCCGAATACGGGGTCGTGCAGCACGCCCACGATGACTTCGCGCCCGTTGCGCGGCCTCACCATGGGCTCGAGCGTGACCCCGGTGATCGCTGCCGCGGGCTGTGCCTCGCGCACGCGCGCGAGCATCTCGTGGTACGCCGCGGCCACCGCGTCGGCGCTGCGCAGGTCGAGGACGACGCCGCCCACGTCGGTCTTGTGCGTGATCTCGGGCGAATCGATTTTCATGGCGACGGGAAACCCGAGCGCTTCCGCAACTTCGGCCGCCCCCTGCGCCGAGCGCGCCGGCCGCGGCTGCACGACGGGAATGCGAAACGCCGCGAGCAGCGCCTTCGATTCGCGCGCAGTGAGCACCGCGCGGTGCTCCGCGAGCGCGGCCTCGATCACCGCGCGCGCCGCTGCGACGTCGGGTGCGGCCTGCGCTGCAAGCGGCGCCGGCGTCTGCAGCAGCATGCGCTGGTTGCGGTAGTACGAAGAGACGTGCGCGAACATCTCCACCGCGGGCTCGGGCGTCCGGAATACCGGTATGCGCGCCGCCTTGAAGACCGCGCGGCCTTCCGCGACCTGCTCTTCGCCCATCCACGCGGCGAGCAAAGGCTTGGTCGAGCGCGCGCCCCACTGCGCGACCGCGCGCGCAACCGCGGTCGGTGCCGTCATCGCCTGCGGCGTGAGGATGGCGAGCACGCCGTCGACGCCCGGGTCTGCGAGACACGCGGCAACGGCTGCGTCGTAACGCGCGGCGTCGGCGTCGCCGATCAGGTCGAGCGGATTCGCGTGCGACCAGTTCGCGGGAAGAGCGCTTTTCAGCCGGCTCACCGTATCCGGCGCAAGCTCGGCGAGCACAACGCCGAGGTCGCTCGCGCGGTCGGCAGCGAGCACGCCGGGGCCGCCGCCGTTCGTCACCACGGCGAGGCGGTCACCCTGCGGGTGCACGCGTGAAGAAAGAGCCTGGGCCGCGGCGACGAGCTGCCCGATCGTGGTGACGCGCACTGCGCCCGTGCGCCGCACCGCCGCTTCGAACACGTCGTCCGCGCCGACCATCGCACCCGTGTGCGAGATCGCCGCCCGCACGCCGGTCGGGTGCCGTCCGGATTTCATGACGATGACCGGCTTCACGCGCGCGGCGGCGCGCAGCCCGCTCATGAATCGGCGCGCATCGCGTATGCCTTCGATGTAGAGCAGGATCTGTTCGGTGCGCGGGTCGTACACGAGGTAATCGATGATCTCGCCGAAGTCGATGTCGGCCGAGCCGCCCAGTGAAACGACGCTGGAGAAGCCGACGCCGTTGGGACGCGCCCAGTCGAGCAGCGCCGTGCATATGGCGCCCGACTGCGAAACCAGACCGAGGGAGCCTTCGAGCGCCGTGCCTTTCGCGAAAGTCGCATCGAGCCCGATGTCGGGGCGCATGATGCCGAGACAGTTCGGACCGATCATCCGCACCCCGTGGCGGCGCGCGTTCCGCAGGAGCTCGCGCTCGAGGAGAGCGCCGGCCGCGCCGGTCTCGGAGAATCCGGCGGTGATCACCACCGCCGAGCGGATGCCTTTGACCCCGCACTGCTCGATCACACTCGCAACGGTCGCCGGCGGCGTCGCCACGACGGCGAGCTGGACCGGCTGCGGAAGCTGCGCGACGCTGGCATAGCAGTCGACCCCGCGCACGCGCCGGTATTTCGGATTCACCGCATACAACGCACCGCGATACCGCGCTGCCAGCATGTTGTCGATGAGCACGGCGCCGATGGCGCCGGCACGCTCGGTCGCTCCGACGATTGCCACCGATTCGGGTTCGAAAAGCGATGCGAGGTAATGACTGTTCATGTGTGTTTCGCCGGCGCGCCGGGCCGGCGCGAGGAAGCTCCTAGAATAACGCCATGATTCCATGGCTGGAGGCCGACACGCCTTTTCCGCCGGTGCACCGCGCGCTGGAGGAACCCAACGGTCTGCTCGCAGCAGGCGGCGAGCTTTCCGTCGAGCGTCTGCTCGAAGCTTACAGGCACGGCATTTTTCCCTGGTATAGCGAGGGACAGCCGGTGCTTTGGTGGAGCCCCGATCCGCGCATGGTCCTCGAGCCGGCGGCAATCGTCGTCTCGCGCTCGCTCGGCAAGCGGCTGCACCGCGGCGACTTCGAGGTGCGCACCGATACATCGTTTCGCGCAGTGATGCGCGCCTGCGCAGAGCCGCGGTCGGGACAGGCCGGCACCTGGATCACCGACGAGATGGCGTCGGCATACGAGGCGCTGCACCACGCCGGCTACGCACATTCGGTGGAGACCTGGGCCGAGGGACGGCTCGCAGGAGGGCTCTACGGCGTATCGATTGGGCGCGTCTTCTTCGGAGAATCGATGTTCACGCGCGCGACCGACGCTTCGAAAACCGCGCTGGCGCACCTCGCGCGGCAGCTCGAGCGGTGGCAATTCGGCTTGATCGACTGCCAGATGGCCACACCGCACCTCGCCTCGCTGGGCGCCCGTGAGATCGCGCGGAACGACTTTCTCCGGGCCCTCGCAGAATTGGTAAACTACCCGACGCGCATAGGATTGTGGCGGTTAGACGATGACCTATTTGACTGATTTTCCGCTGTCGGTGCTGCAGTTCTATGCGACTGCACCGTATCCGTGCAGCTACCTGCCCGACCGCATGGCGCGCTCGCAGGTCGCCACGCCCAGCCACTTGATCGACGGGTCGGTCTACAGCGAGCTCGTGCGCGCCGGTTTCCGCCGCAGCGGCGCGTTCACATATCGGCCCTATTGCGATAGTTGCCGCGCCTGCGTCCCGGTGCGCATCGTCACCGAGGACTTCCGCGCCAACCGCGTGCAGAGAAGGACGCTCAGGCGCCACTCGGGTCTCGTCGCACAGATGCTGGAGCTCAAGTACAGCGCCGAGCACTACGCCCTCTACCTGCGCTATCAGTCGCGGCGGCACAGCGGCGGCGGCATGGACCAGGACAGCCGCGAGCAGTATCGCCATTTCCTGCTGCAGAGCAACGTCGATTCGCGGCTGATCGAGTTTCGGGAGAACGGCACGTTGCGGATGGTGAGCATCGTCGACGAATTGCAGGACGGGCTGTCGTCCGTCTATACGTTCTTCGAGCCCGACGTGCCGGCGGCGAGCTTCGGCACCTACAACATCCT
>CAZULX010000596.1:0-5721 GCA_964621335.1 uncultured Streptomycetaceae bacterium | reverse complement strand
TGGCCGCGGGCTGCGGCGGGGCCTTGCCTTTCGCGTCGGCAGCCGGCTGCGCGCTTGCCGGGGCCGGCGGCTTGTATCCGGGCGGCGGTGATTTGGGATATCCGGCGTTGCCGAGCGCCGCATCCCAAGCGGTATCGAGGTAGCCCTTGAGCTGGTTGGCGCCGACGAAGAGCACGGGTACATCGTTACCCCCGGTCGCTTTCTTCATCGCGTCGGGCTCTTTCTGGGGGTTACGCTCGGTGAAGGGGACACCGCGCTTGGCGAGATGCGCGCGCGCTTTCGCGCACGGGTCGCCGCAGTCGTAGACCCACAGGGTCACGGGATGGTTCTTGACCGCCTGCTGCACCGAGTAAGGCAGCGCCGAGGTCTCGATCGTGTTGGCGGGCATGTCGCGGCGCTCGACTTTCTTGGCGCTAGCCGGGGGCGGCGTATCGCGATACTCGACGTTGCCCTTGTCGTCGACCCAGCGGTAGAGCTGTGCTGCGCTCAGGTGACTCGCCGCCAGTGCGAAGGCGAGCGCGCCGATGGTGATGGTTTTCATGGCGGCTCCCGAATAGAGGCCGGCCACTCTATCACCGCGTTCCGAGCGGTGCAAAGCGAGTAATGCGCCGAAGGCGCTTCGCACGTCGCTACGCCGTTTCGACCATTCCGTTGTGGCGCAGCAGCGCATCGATCTTCGGCTCGCGTCCGCGAAACGCGACGAAAGATTCGAGAGCGGGCCTGCTCCCGCCCACGCCGAGGATCTCGTTCCAGAAGCGCTGCCCGGTCTCGGGGTCGAGAACTCCGTGCTCCTCGAAAAGGCTGTAGGCGTCCGCCGAGAGCACTTCGGCCCATTTGTAGCTGTAATAGCCTGCCGCGTAACCGCCCGCGAAAATGTGCGAGAAGTTGTTCGGGAAACGGTTGTATGCGGGCGGACGCACGACCGCCACGCGCTCGCGCACGCTTTGCAGGAGTTCGAGCGGCGTTCGGCTCCCCGCGGGATCGAAATCGTAGTGCAGGTGCAGGTCGAAAAGCGAGAATTCGAGCTGCCGCATGGTCTGCAAACCGCTCTGGAAATTCTTCGCCGAAAGCATCTTGTCGAAAAGCGCCCTCGGCAGGCGCCCGCCCGCCTCGACGTGCCGAGTCATCGGCTCGACCACGTCCCATTCCCAGCAGAAATTCTCCATGAACTGGCTGGGCAGCTCGACGGCGTCCCACTCGACACCGTTGATTCCCGACACGCCGAGGTCGTCCACGCGCGTGAGCAGGTGGTGCAGACCGTGGCCGAACTCGTGAAACAGCGTGATGACTTCGTCGTGCGTGAAGACCGCGGGCCTGCCGCCGACCGGCGCCGAAAAATTGCAGTTCAGATAGGCGACGGGAACCTGGACGTCCTGCGCCTTGCGCCGTCGCGTGATCGCCTCGTCCATCCATGCGCCGCCGCGCTTGCTCGGCCTCGCGTAGAGGTCGACGTAGAACTCGCCGACCAGGGCGCCGGAGCGATCGCGTATCGCATAGAAGCGCACGTCCGGATGCCACGTCGGGGCTTCCGCGGGCGCGATCGATAGTCCGTACAGCGTCTCGATCAGCCGGAACATGCCGGGCATTACCGTGGTCTCGGGAAAGTACTGCTTCACTTCCTGGTCCGAAAAAGCGTAGCGCGCCACGCGCAGCTTCTCCGATGCGTATGCGAGATCCCACGTTTCGAGCTGCGGCAACCCGAGCTCGGTCCGCGCGAAGGCGGTGAGCTCTTCGAGGTCGCGCTGCGCGTACGGCTTGGCGCGCGCCGCGAGCTCGTTCAGAAAGTCGAGCACCTGCTGCGGCGATTCCGCCATTTTCGGCGCGAGCGAATACTCGGCATAGCTCTGAAAGCCGAGGAGCTTCGCCATCTCGCGACGCAGCTCGAGGATTTCCTGGATCAGCGGCGTGTTGTCCCACTCGGCCTTGCCGAACTCGGCTGCACGCGTGACGTACTCGCGGTACATGAGCTCGCGAAAGGCGCGGTTGTCGGCGTACTGGAGCACCGGCATATAAGACGGCGCGTGCAGCGTGAATTTCCAGCCTTCGCGCGCTTCGGCTTTCGCGCCTTCCCGCGCCGCTTCGAGCACGTCCGCGGGAATTCCGGAAAGCTCGGCCGTGTCCGTGACGTAGTGCGAGTAGGCGTTCGTCGCGTCGAGAAGGTTGTCGCTGAAACGCGATGAGAGCTGCGACAGCCGCTCGCGTATCGCCATGAAGCGCGCCTTGTCGTCGGCGTCGAGCTCGGCGCCTCCGAGCCGGAAATCACGGAGCTCGTTCTCGATGATGCGCTTCTGCGCGGCAGTGAGCTTCCCGAACCCGGCGCAAGCGCGCAGCGCCTTGAACTTCCCGTACAAGCCCTGGTGCTGCGAAACCTCGCTGTAGTACTGCGTGATCTTGGGCAGGTTCGCGTTGTAGACCTCGCGCAGCTCGGGGCTGTTCATGACGGCGTTCAGATGTCCGACCTGCCCCCACGCGCGGCCCAGCCGCTCGTTGCCGTCTTCCAGCGGCTCGACGAAATCGTTCCACGTCGCAGGCACGTCCGGGTGGGCGAAGCGCTCGATCAGCTTGCGGTTTTCGTCGAGCAGGCTGTCGACCGCGGGGGTAACGTGCTCGGTCCTGAAATCGCCGAAGCGCGGGAGGCCGGAAAAATCCAGAAGCGGGTTCATAAAAGATCCGTAAGCGAAAAACGTGGAAAGGCCAGGACAGGCCTTCTGCAAATATGGGGCCGCCGCGAAGGCCTTCAAGAGGGGCTGAGGTGCTAGCGCTTGCCGTTCGTCCCCTCGTAGACCACCTGCCCGTCGATGAGGGTGCAGGCGACGCGCGCCTCGACCTCGAGACCGAGGTACGGCGTGTTCTTGCCCTGGCTCCTGAGCGCAGCGGGCTCGACTTTCCAGCGTCGTTGCGGGTCGAAAAGGCACACGTCGGCGGCCGCACCCGGGGTGAGGTGGCCCGCGTCTATCCCCAATATGCGCGCCGGGTCGCTGGTGACCCGCGCAAGCGCGGTGGCGAGCGGCACTTCGGTCTCGCGTGCCCATTTGAGAGTGAGCGGCAACAGGAGCTCGAGCGCGGTCGCGCCGGCTTCGGCTTCGCCGAACGGGAGCTGCTTCGCGTCCTCGTCGACGGGCGTGTGGTCGGAACACACCGCGTCGACCGTGCCGTCGGCGAGCGCGCGGCGCAACGCATCGCGGTCGGTGAGGCTTCTGAAAGGCGGCATCACACGGCAGTTCGCATCGAAGTATCCGATGTCCATCTCGGACAGATGCGCGTGATGGATCGCGATGTCGCAGGTGACCGCGAGCCCGTCCGCTTTCGCACGCCGCACCATTTCGACGCCTTCGGCGCTCGAGATGCGGCACAGGTGCACGCGCGCCCCGGTCTCGCGGGCGAGCAGCAGGATGACCGCGAGCGCGACGGTCTCCGCGAACACCGGGATCGCCGGCAGGCCGAGGCGCGCCGCGATCTGACCGTCGTGCGCCACACCGCTTGCGGCGAGCGCCGGATCCTGCGGGCGCAGCCACACCGGAAAACCGAAAGTGGAGGCGTACTGCATCGCCAGGAAAAGCACGTGATGATCGGTGAGCGGCGCATCGGCCTGCGAGAAGGCGACGCATCCCGAATCGCGCAGCTCGGCCATCTCGGTAAGACGCGTGCCCTGGAGACCCTGCGTGAGCGCACCGACGGGATAGACGCGCGCCCGGTTGATCGTCCGTGTGCGGAACTTGAGCATCTCGACGAGGCCCGGCTCGTCGAGCGGCGGATCGGTGTCGGGCGGGCACGCGAGGCTCGTCACGCCGCCGGCGATCGCGGCTTCCATTTCGGATTCGAGCGTCGCCAGATATTCGAAGCCGGGCTCGCGCAGACGCACCGACAGGTCTACCAGCCCGGGGCATATGACGAGCCCGGTTGCATCGATCGTGCGATTGGCGCTATAGCTTTTCGGCGCTGCGCCGACGCCGACGATCTTGCCCGCGGCGATATGCAGATCCTGCTCGCGGTCGATGCCGTTCCTGGGGTCGATCAGCCGCCCGCCTTTGATATGAATTTTCATATCAGTTCTGAGTGTTTAATGTTGAATGTTCAATGAACATCAAAGCGCTTTCGATTTGCATTCAACATTAAACACTCAACATTAAGCATTGATGAGCATCGTGCCGGCTAATTGCCGGCAAGTATGCTCATTACCGCCATGCGGATCGCGATGCCGAAGGTGACCTGCGGCAGGATCACCGACTGGCCTCCGTCGGCCACACTGGAATCGATCTCCACGCCGCGATTCATCGGCCCGGGGTGCAGCACGATCGCGTCGGGTTTGGCGAGCGCGAGCTTGTCCTGGGTCAGGCCGTAGTATTTGTAGAACTCCTGCGCGGAAGCGAGGAGGGCGCTTTGCATGCGCTCGTTCTGCAGTCTGAGCATCATGACGACGTCGACGTCCTTGAGTCCCTCGCGCATGTCGTGAAAAACGCGCACGCCGAGCGTTTCGACTTCGCGCGGTAGCAGCGTCTTCGGCGCGATCACGCGGATCTCCGGACACCCCAGCGTCGTCAGCGCGTGGATGTGCGAGCGCGCGACGCGCGAGTGCAGTACGTCGCCGACGACCGCGACCCGAAGCTGCGAAAAGTCGTTCTTGTAGTGCCTGATCGTGAACATGTCGAGCAGGCCCTGCGTCGGATGCGCATGGCGCCCGTCGCCGGCGTTGATGACGTGGATCTCGGGCGCGACGTGCCTCGCGATCAGATACGGCGCGCCGCTCGCCGCGTGGCGCACGATGAACATGTCGGCCTGCATCGCGGCGAGGTTCGCGACCGTGTCGAGCACCGATTCGCCTTTGGTCGCCGACGAGATGTTGATGGCGAGATTGATGACGTCGGCCGAAAGGCGCTTCGCAGCGATCTCGAACGTGGTGCGAGTGCGCGTCGACGGCTCGAAGAAAAGGTTGAAGACCGCCTTGCCCCGCAGCAGCGGGACTTTCTTCACTTCGCGCTGGGTGACGCCGACGAACGATTTCGCCGTGTCGAGGATCTGCCGCAGGATCTCGGGCGGCAACCCTTCCAGCGTCAGGAGATGGTGCAGCTCACCGTGCTTGTTGAGTTGGGGATTCGACGGATCAAGCCACATCCGGAGAGCTCTGGTTGTAGAGCGCGAGAGAGAGGCGGCCGCGCTCGTCGCGCCTTAACTCCACGCCCTGTCCGGGCGCGACGGAGACTTGCGCGCCGACGAACTGCGCGGCGATCGGCAGCTCGCGCCCGCCGCGGTCCACCAGCGCCGCGAGCCTGATGCTGGCGGGCCGGCCGTAATCGAAGAGCTCGTTCATCGCCGCGCGGATGGTGCGGCCGGTGTAGAGGACGTCGTCGACGAGCACCAGCGGCCTGCCTTCGACCTCGAACGGGATGTCCGAGCGCCTGACGTTCTTGTGCAGCCCGATCGTCTCGTAATCGTCGCGGTAGAACGAGACGTCGAGGGAGCCGAGAGGGGTTTCCAGTCCGAGCGCATCGTGGAGCCGCTCGGCAAGCCAGACGCCGCCGGTGTGTATGCCGATCAAACCGGTCTGCGGCCCGAGTTCGGGCCGCATTTTCTCGGTGAGCGCCTGCAGCAGTTGCTCGGCGTCAGGTAGCGGCTGGCCCGGCATGGTGTCTCTTGGAAGTGGCGCAAGGGTACCACATCCGGCACGCCGTTTCAGAGCCCCTGAGACGGCCGCGCCTCGCCCCCGAACCACGCTTCCAGGAT